>URZS01000001.1 GCA_900552445.1 uncultured Veillonella sp.
TCATCGTTTTATAATTACTCTTTTAAAAAATATTCTATATGAAATTATATAGAATATTTATTCTTAAATTATATGGAATATTTATTCCGTAATACCTCTTGTTGTCGTTCCTCTGTAAAGAAGATTTCTTCTAAACATAAACCTTGGGCGGGCGCAGTTTTGCCGATAACGCGACGGTCTTTAGCAGCTAAATAGCCTTTGATATCCTCCACCTTGCGGCGACCAAGGCCTACATCTACGAGTAAGCCTGCAATATTACGCACCATATGGTATAAGAACCCATCGCCTACCACAGAAATAGTCACATGAGGTCCCTTGCCCTCTACATGAATGCCCATAATCGT
This sequence comes from uncultured Veillonella sp., assembly GCA_900552445.1. GTDB lineage: Bacteria > Bacillota > Negativicutes > Veillonellales > Veillonellaceae > Veillonella. Next base: position 345 of record URZS01000001.1, read on the forward strand.
CTTAACGGGATCAGCCGGTGTAGAATTCGTTCCCTTTAAGGTCGTAAAGTCATGTGTACCTAGTAATTCATTACCAGCAGCTTGCATGAGCTCTATATTGAGAGGCTTCTTTACATGCCAGTGATATCGTTTCGTCAACGGATTAGCAATGAGCTGATTATGAATAGTATATACATACTCTTTACCATATATATTCCAACGCGGTTTCCAATCTAATGGTATTTCAATAGCCTCTAATACAACAATATCCTTTGGAATATGCGCAATCATAGCGCGGGGAATATTGTGTACTGGTATATTTCCAGAGGTTTGAAAGGTACATACTTGAAACTTTGCATGTACCCCTGCATCCGTACGAGAAGCACCATAGATTTGAATCGGCTCATTACAGATTTTTGATAAGCCATATTCTAAACAGCCTTGTACTGTTAAACCCTTATCATCAGGTTGCTTTTGATAGCCCGCTAAATCAGTGCCATCATAAGCAACTATGATCCGTATATTTCTCATAGGCCAAGCCACCACAACGCAATGAGTACAACAGTAACCAAAATAACAGCACCGACACCGATATAATCGACATAGGTCACTTGTAATTCTTTCATACGCGTACGATTTACACCGCCGCGATAACAGCGAGCCTCCCTGGCGATAGCCAGTTCGTCTGCCCGTCTGAAAGCACTGATAAATAATGGCACTAAGAGAGGTACCATATTCTTAGCTCGTTGAATGATAGAACCAGTGACAAAGTCTGCACCACGGGCAGATTGGGCTTTCATAATACGATCCGTCTCATCCAATAAAGTGGGAATAAAACGAAGCGCAATGGTCATCATCATAGCCAGCTCATGAGCCGGTACGCCAATGCGACGGAATGGATTGAGCAAATGCTCGATACCATCAGTTAAACGAATAGGAGATGTGGTATAAGTTAACAACGAGGAGAACAAGATTAAGAAGATTAATCGTGCCGCCATTTGAAGGCCCATCGCCACACCATGGTCGGTGATATTAATAATGCCCCATTGGAAAATGGTATTACCAGGTGTCGTAAAAATGTGAATCCCCATAGTAAATACAATGATAATCCAAAGTGGTTTAATAGCATTCCACATAAGACGTAGTGGTAAACGAGATAATAGCATGGCAAAGATTGTAAAACCACCTACAATGCCATACGCTAATGGAGAATCTGCCAAGAAGATGGCCACTACGAAAATAGTAGTAGCAATAATCTTTGCCCGTGGATCCATGCGATGCAAGAAAGAATTTCCAGGGAAGTATTGACCAATAGTAATATTATTTAACATGGCTACCTCCTTCTAGAATTGCTTGTACAGCATCATCTACAGATAGAACTCGGTTAGACACATCAAGACCTTGTTCACGTAAGTACTCCATAGTTACAGACACTGGTGGTATATCTACGCCAACAGCTTGCAATTCATCGCGATGGTTATTAAAGATATCCATCGGTTCCCCATCGAGTACTATACGACCTTTATCGAGTACTACAAGGCGAGAAGCCATGCGAGAAATATCCTCCATATTATGGGATACAAGGATTACAGTAATTCCTTTCTCCTTATGGAGGCGAATGATTTCCTCGAAGATTTCTTCACGACCAAATGGGTCAAGACCTGCAGATGGTTCGTCAAGAACTAAGAAGTCTGGATTCATAGCCACTACGCCAGCAATAGCAACGCGGCGCATTTGACCACCAGACAAGTGAAACGGAGATCGTTCTGCATAAGTATTGTAATCAAGACCTACAAACTTCATAGCATCACGAACGCGTTCATCTACTTCATCAGCACTAAGGCCTAAATTTTTAGGACCAAAGGCAATATCTTCGGCAATGGTTTCTTCAAATAGTTGATGTTCAGGATATTGGAATACCATCCCTACCTTGTGGCGCATCTTTTTAGCTTCCTCTGTGGAGGCACTAATATCTACACCATTTACAGTTACTATACCTGTCGTAGGATGCAATAAGCCATTTAAATGTTGTACAAAAGTGGATTTACCAGACCCAGTATGACCGATAACACCTAGAAACTCACCATTTTGAATAGTAAGAGATATACCATGAAGGGCTGTCTTTTCAAAAGGAGTTCCCACGCCATAGGTGTATGTAATATTATCTAATACAATCGCCATTAGTGAGTTCCCTCCCCTCTTGCAACAGTTGTGAGCTCCCTAGCATGAGCTTCTTCAACCTTAGTAGCCTCATGATTAGAGTTTACTAATTGAACTGCCAGTTTTGAGCCTTTAAGACCTTCTGCCAATTCCTCATTGTTTATAATGCTGTTACCCACTTCATAACCTTTCGCATTTAATTTGAAAGCAATTTCAGACGCTACAGGCACATCGAGGCCAAGTTCTTTCAAGGTATCTACATGACTAAAGATTTCACGAGGTGTGCCATCATGTAATTTCACACCATTTTTCATAACCACAACACGGTCAGCCGTAACGGCTTCCTCCATGAAGTGCGTAATAAAGACGATAGTAATGCCCTCTTCTTTATTGAGCTTATGAACTGTCTCTAAAACTTCACGACGACCTTTTGGATCGAGCATGGCCGTTGGTTCATCGAGGACAATACAATCTGGTTTCATAGCAAGCACACCTGCAATGGCAATGCGTTGCTTTTGACCACCAGATAATAAGTGAGGACCATGTTCTCTATATTCAGTCATATTAACAGCTTCTAACGCTGCATCGACACGTTTTCTAATTTCATCACTAGGAATACCTAGATTTTCAGGACCAAAGGCAACGTCCTCTTCTACAACAGCCGCTACGATTTGGTTATCAGGATTTTGGAATACCATGCCCACATGTTGGCGAATATCCCAAATATGCGCTTCATCGCGCGTATCAAAGCCACATACATTGACGTGACCTTCGCTAGGTTGTAATAGCACATTAAAATGCTTGGCTAGGGTACTTTTACCACTGCCATTGGTACCGATAATACATACGAATTCACCGCGCTTAATCGATAAATTCACATCGTCTAATGCGCGTACATCATTGCCGTTTTCATCAGTATATATATGACTCATATGATTGACATCAATCATAATGTCTTTTTCGTTCATGAATAGCCTCATATCTTTCTAGTCAATTTCGTCTTTGTGAAAGTATAACCTTTAAATTGTATATAACAGTATTGACCTATTAACTGCAACAAATTAATGTAATCCACTGTATAAATCAAGCATTAATGATTGCCATAAATTTATGTGAAAAGGTTAACAATATTTATTCATTCTTTACGATAACTGCTAACATATTACGATATTGTACTAGTCGATTGTACCATAAAATTGACAATAAAAAAACGGTGCTGCAACGTAAGTTACAACACCGTATGAGTTTGATTAAACTAACTCGATAATAGCCAAAGGTGCAGCGTCACCTTTGCGAAGACCAGTTTTGATTACACGAGTGTAACCACCTTGACGGTCTGCATATTTTGGAGCAATTGTATCAAACAATTTTTTTACTACGCTTTCGTCCATGAGGTATGCAAGAACTTGGCGACGTGCATGAAGATCACCACGTTTAGCCAAAGTTACCATTTGATCAGCTAAAGAGCGAAGTTCTTTCGCTTTAGCTTCAGTAGTTTCAATACGCTCATATTGGAAGAAAGATGTTAACATGCTACGGAACAACGCTTTACGAGCGGAGCTGTCGCGGCCTAATTTTCTGTACATTCGTCTTCCTCCTTATTCGCCTTTTTGTTTAAGTTGAAAACCACCTGGATGATTATTGAGTTTTTCCTCAATTTCATCGATGGATTTTTTGCCTAAATTGCGAACTTTTCCTAAGTCATCAATGGTTTTGTCTAGCAAGTCTGCAATTGTATTAATGCCAGCACGTTTCAAGCAGTTATACGCACGAACAGAGAGTTCCAACTCATCGATGGAAATCTTTGCTGGGCCGTCATCTACAGCTGGTTCTTCATTATCGGAACCTACTGGATCAACAACAATACCGCCTTCACCTGTGTTAACATCTACAACGTCTGCAGAGTGCGCTAATTTAGTGAAGTTCCCTAAATAACCAATCATAATGGCAGCAGATTTTGCCACTGCATCAGCAGCGGTAATGGAACCATCAGTCCAAACTTCTAATGTAAGTTTGTCAAAGTCCATTTCATTGCCTACACGAACATCACTCACTTCGTATTTAGCACGAAGAATTGGAGAGAAGATGGAATCGATTGGAATACAACCGATAACATCTGTATCTTTTTTATTCTTCGTAGAAGGAACGTAACCTTTGCCACGTTCGATTACTACGTCCATTACGAGATGAGCTGTCTCATCCATTGTCGCAATCACGAGTTCAGGATTCAATACTTCTACTTCTGGTGGGAATTGCTCAGCCAAATCAGCAGCTGTCAATACGCCGTCCTTTTGGAAGTCAAAGTGTACTTCCAAAGGTAATTGAGCATCTTCTTCAACTTTGATGCACAATTGCTTTAAGTTAAGGATGATATCCGTAACGTCTTCGCGAATACCAGGAATAGTAGAGAATTCATGAAGAACTCCATCAATTTTGATAGAGGTGATAGCTGCCCCATCCAAGGATGAAAGCAAAATTCTGCGTAAGCTATTACCGAGAGTGATACCATAGCCACGGTCCAATGGCTCACATACGAACTTACCATAGCGACCGCCGTCGGCGATGTCCACTTTCTCGATTTTAAGTTTCTTTTCTTCGCTCATCAGGAACATCCTCCTATACAACACACGTTCATAGTTTAATTATAGCACCGTATCAAATCGGCCGCTATAAATTATACACGACGGCGTTTTGGAGGGCGACAACCATTGTGAGGAATTGGAGTTACGTCTTTAATGGAAGTAACTTCAAGACCTGCAGCTTGTAAAGCACGGATTGCAGCTTCACGGCCGGATCCAGGACCTTTTACGAATACTTCAACAGTGCGAAGACCATGTTCCATTGCAGCTTTAGCAGCTTGTTCAGCAGCCATTTGAGCAGCGAATGGAGTGGATTTACGGGAGCCACGGAAGCCCAAGCCACCAGCGGAAGCCCAAGACAACGCGTTACCGTTTGTATCTGTCAAAGTTACGATAGTGTTATTGAATGTAGAACGAATATGAGCCGCACCGGATTCAATATGTTTCTTTTCTTTTCTTTTTGTTCTAACAACTTTTTTAGCCACGCTTTATCCCTCCTTTATCTTATTTCTTTTTACCAGCAATTGCTTTTCTAGGACCTTTGCGAGTACGTGCATTCGTTTTAGTACGTTGACCACGAAGTGGTAAACCCATACGATGACGTTTGCCTCGATAGGAGTTGATTTCAATTAAGCGTTTAATGTTAAGTGCTTCTTCACGACGAAGGTCACCTTCTACTTTGTATTCAGCATCTAACAATTCACGGATTTTCGCTACTTCATCTTCGGAAAGATCGCGAACGCGTGTGTCTGGATTGATGCCAGTTTTAGCAATGATTTCAGCTGCCAAAGTTGGACCAATACCATAAATATAAGTTAAACCAATTTCCACTCGTTTATCACGAGGTAAGTCTACACCGGCGATACGTGCCATCTAATCATCCACCTCCTATCAGATTATCCTTGTTTTTGTTTATGTTTTGGATTTTCGCAAATAACCATTACACGGCCTTTGCGTTTAATGATTTTACATTTTTCGCATATCTTTTTAACTGATGGTTGAACCTTCATTAGTACCTCCTTTGTGGACCCTATGCTTATTTAAAGCGATAGGTGATGCGACCACGATTTAAGTCATACGGTGTCAGTTCCATAGTAACTTTATCACCAGGAAGAATACGGATAAAATTCATACGCATTTTACCTGACACATGAGCCAATACGATATGACCATTTTCCAATTCTACTTGGAACATGGCATTCGGTAATGCCTCAACTACCGTACCTTCCACCTCAATAACGTCTTCTTTTGACATATCTTTTCCTCCGGTTACCTGTTTTATTTAATTAACCGCGGTTCTTCCCGCATAGTTAATATTTCAGGGCCGTTTTCTGTAACAACCACTGTATGTTCGAAATGAGCAGCAGGTTTACCATCTGTGGTAACTGCTGTCCAGTCATCCCCTAATACACGAACACGATGCGTCCCTAGAGTAATCATCGGTTCGATACACAATACCATACCTGGTTTCATAATAGGTCCTTGATCAGGACTACCATAGTTTGGTATTTGCGGATCTTCATGCATTTCGCGGCCTAAACCATGACCTACGAAGTCGCGAACGACACCGTAACCATGTTTCTCACAATACGTTTGAACAGCGTGGCCGATGGCACCAATCCGGTTACCAACTTTCACTTGTTCAATTCCCTTGAACAGACTTTCTTCTGTAACTTTTAACAATTTCATCACATCAGGTTTGACGTGACCGATAGGAACCGTCACAGCCGAATCGCCGTGATATCCATCAATAGATGATACGAGATCAATACTGAGGATATCGCCGTTTTTAAGCTTACGCTTAGCGCTCGGAATACCATGAACGACTTCTTCATTAACAGAAGCACAGATTGTTGCAGGGAATCCATAGTACCCTTTACAACTTGGTATACCACCGTGGCTGCGAATATATTCTTCGGCAATTGTATCTAACTCAAGCGTCGTGATGCCAGGTTTAGCCTTTTCTACTAACAAGGACAACGTTTCTGCTGTAAGCTTACTTGCCTTGCGGATACATTCAATCTCATGGGGCGATTTCAAAATAATCATAGATTATTTCTCCAACGCCTTAATGATGTCAGCAAATACTGCGTCTACATCTTGTAAACCATTGATTTCTTCATACAATCCGCTGTTGCGATAGTAGTCGATTAATGGTTTAGTAGATTCGTCGTACACAGCTAGACGTTTCTGTACTGTTTCAGGGTTATCATCAGCACGATTTTCTAGAACAGCTCGTTCACTAATACGTTTAACCAATTCCTCAGTAGGAACGTTTAAGTTAAGTACAGCGTCCAAAGTAATTCCTAGTTCTTTAAGGATTGCATCCAAGGATACAGCTTGAGCTGTAGTTCTTGGGAACCCGTCAAGAATAAATCCAGATTTGCAGTCATCTTTCACCAAGCGATCACGTACGATACCAACAGTTACACTGTCTGGTACCAATTGACCAGCATCGATGTATTTCTTAGCCTCAACTCCAAGAGGTGTTTCGTTCTTAATCGCAGCGCGGAACATATCACCTGTTGAAATTTGGGGAATACCGTATTTTTCAATAAGTCGAGCTGCCTGAGTGCCTTTACCAGCACCAGGAGGTCCCATTAATAGAATATACATATTGTTTCCCTCCTATTTCACAAAGCCTTTATAGTGGCGTGTTACCATGAGCGACTCGATTTGTTGCATTGTATCAAGTGCTACACCTACAACGATGAGAAGAGCCGTACCACCAAAGTATACGCCTTGGACGCCGGTAATGCTACCGAGGAAATTCGGTATAATAGCAACGACAGCTAAGAATACAGCGCCAGCCAAAGTGATTCTGGTCATCACGTTATCCACATAATCAGCAGTTGGTTTACCCGCACGAATGCCTGGGATAAAACCACCGTATTTTTTCATATTATCTGCCATATCTGTAATGTTGATAGAGATTGCAGTATAGAAATACGTAAAGATAAAGATCAATAATGCATACAATGCCGTTTGTAACGGCGTACCCCATGTAAAGAGATCCGCAATTTTATGAACGAATTCATTGTCAATAAATTGCGCAATCGTCACAGGGAACATCAACACAGATGACGCAAAGATAATTGGGATTACACCTGCCTGATTGACTTTCAACGGCAAGAATGTAGAGTGACCACCGTACATTTTACGCCCTACTACGCGTTTAGCGTATTGAATAGGAATGCGACGTTGGCCTTGTGTAACTGCTACTACGACAGCAATCATCGCAAGTGCAATTACAGCAAATAAGAATGCTTGGAACATGTTAATTGTTCCGTTTTGGATATATTGATAAATGGTTTCGAGACCATCTGGTAATCGAGCTACGATACCAGCAAAGATGATTAAAGAAATACCATTACCTATACCATATGCTGTGATTTGCTCACCAATCCACATCAACAAGCATGTGCCTGCTGTAAGAATGATGGCTACCACAAATACACTAAGGAAATCATTATTTACCAAAGCGTTGTTCGCTCTAAGAGCAAATGCCATACCTGCGGCTTGTACAAAACCGAGGACTACGGTGCCATAACGAGTTACCTTCGCTATTTTCTTACGCCCGTCTTCACCATCTTTACTCCATGCTTCAAACTGTGGAACTACAGACTGAAGCAGTTGCATGATGATGGAAGCATTGATGTAAGGGGTAATACTCATTGCAAAGATAGAGAACTTACTAAGCGCACCACCAGCAAACAAGTCTAATAGACCGAATAGGTTACCGGATGTGAACAAAGATTCAATTACAGATGCATCTACACCTGGTACTGGAATGTGAATACCGGCTCTAAACACGGCAAACATCATCAACGTGTACAAAATCTTGTTACGTAACTCGGTAATCTTAAAGATGTTCGAGAGGCTATCTAGCACCCTAGATCACCTCTACTTTTCCGCCTGCTGCTGTGATTTTTTCTTCAGCAGATTTAGTGAAGCCATTAGCGATAACAGTCAAGTTTTTAGTTTCCAATGTACCGTTACCTAAAATACGAATACCATCGCGTACATTTTTCAAAATGCCAGCTTCAATAAGAGCTACTGGATCAACTGTTGCACCATCTTCAAAACGGTTCAATTGTTCTACGTTAACTTCAGCATATTGTTTAGCAAAAACGCTGTTGTTGAAACCGCGTTTTGGTAAACGACGATAAAGAGGCATTTGGCCGCCTTCAAAACCGGAGCGAACGCCACCGCCAGAACGGGAGTTTTGACCTTTTTGACCACGACCAGATGTTTTACCCAAGCCAGAACCTAAACCACGGCCTACACGAGTACGAGCTTTTTTGGAACCAGCAGCTGGTTGTAATTCATGAAGTTTCATTCAGTGCACCTCCTTATCAGTATTAAACTTCTTCAACTTTAACTAAATGTCTAACTTTGTGAAGCATACCTTCGATTTGAGGTGTTACTTCTTTTACAACTTGAGAATTAGTTTTTTTCAAGCCCAAAGCTTTAACTGTCGCGCGTTGATCTTCAGGACGACCGATTAAGCTTCTTGTTAATGTTACTTTAACTTGTGCCATTTCTTGTCTCCTTATTACGCGTTATAGATTTCTTCAACGGTTTTACCACGAAGTTCAGCAACTTCGCTAGCGCGTTTCAAATCTTTCAAACCTTCGATTGTAGCACGAACCATATTGTTAGGGTTAGAAGAACCCAAGGATTTAGTCAAGATGTTACGAACACCTACTAATTCCAATACGGCACGAACAGGGCCACCAGCGATAACGCCAGTACCTTCAGCAGCTGGTTTCAAGAATACGCGGCCTGCGCCGAATACGCCTGTTACGCTGTGAGGGATTGTACCATTTTTAATAGCTACGTTTACAATATTTTTCTTAGCATCATCGATACCTTTGCGAATTGCTTCTGGTACTTCCGCTGCTTTACCTAAGCCAACGCCTACATAACCGTTGCCATCACCAACAACTACAAGAGCGCTGAAGGAAAAACGACGACCGCCTTTAACTACTTTGGCTACGCGGTTGATGAATACTACTCTTTCTTTAAGATCAAGACTGGTGTAGTCAATTCTCGCCATGTCTATAGTTCCTCCTTCTTAGAATTTTAAGCCTGCTTCACGAGCACCTTCTGCAAGGGCTGCTACGCGGCCGTGGTAAATGTAACCACCACGGTCAAACACTACTGTGTCAATACCTTTAGCGATAGCTTTTTTAGCAACTGCTTCACCAACAGCTTTAGCAGCAGCTACGTTACCACCATAGGATAAGTTCAAATCTTTATCTAAAGAGCTAGCAGCAACTAAAGTTGTACCTGCTACGTCATCGATAACTTGAGCATAGATGTTGCCTAAAGAACGGAATACGTTCAAACGTGGGCAAGTTGCCGTACCAGAGATGTGACGGCGAATACGAAGATGACGTTTTGCTCGAGCGATGTTTCTACTAGATTTACGAGGCAAGATATTCACTCCTTTCATTCATATAGATGATATTACTATTTACCTTTTGCACCAGCTTTACCAGCTTTACGACGAACAACTTCGCCTTCATAGCGGATACCTTTGCCTTTGTAAGGTTCTGGTTTTCTCCATTTACGGATATCAGCTGCTACTGCGCCTACAACTTCTTTGTCTGCACCAGACACAATGATTTTGTTAGGAGCTGGAACGTCAATTGTAATACCAGCTGGAGCTTCCATTTCTACTGGATGAGAGAAGCCAAGTGTAAGAGCTAATTTATTGCCTTGTTTAGCCGCTCTGTAACCAACACCGTTGATTTCAAGAGTTTTTGTGAATCCTTCAGATACGCCTGTTACCATATTAGCAACAAGAGCGCGAGTCAAACCGTGAAGGGAACGATGTGCTTTATCCTCGGAAGGACGAGCTACTGTAATTGTGTTACCTTCTACAGTGATAATCATATCTGGATGCAAATCGCGAGATAATTCGCCTTTAGGACCTTTTACGTTCATATGATGGTTATCATATGTAACAGTAACGCCTGCAGGGATCTCGATAGGCATTCTACCGATACGTGACATTATTTCTACCTCCTATTGCTACTATTACCAAACGTATGCGATTACTTCGCCACCAAGACCTTCTTTACGAGCTTGTTTGTCGCTCATAACGCCTTTGGATGTAGAAATAACTGCGATACCCAAACCACCAAGTACACGAGGAAGTTCTTCCTTTTTCGCGTAAACACGTAAACCAGGTTTGGAAATACGTTTAATTCCTGTAATAACTTTTTCGTTATTGGAACCATATTTCAATGTTACTTTTAAAGTGTTTTCTTCTTTTTCAACGCTCTTAACGAAACCTTCTTGTAAAAGGATGTCAAGAACAGCTGCTTTCATTCTAGATGCAGGAATGTTTACCGTTTCATGAAGTGCAGCATTTGCATTACGGATGCGCGTAAGCATATCCGCGATAGGATCGGTCATTACCATAATCTAAAAACCTCCTCTCGTCTAATATTACCAGCTGGCTTTTTTAACACCAGGAATTTGTCCTTTGTACGCCAATTCACGGAACGCAATACGGCTGATACCGAATTTGCGCATATAGCCGTGAGGACGACCAGTTAAGTTGCAACGGTTGTGTAAGCGTGTTGGGGATGCGTTTGCTGGTAATTTGGACAAGCCTTCATAATCACCTGCTGCTTTTAACGCTGCACGTTTAGCTGCATATTTTTCAACGATTTTAGCGCGTTTCTTTTCGCGTTCAATCATAGATTTTTTAGCCATCTATATGTTCCTCCTATTATTTTTCAAAAGGCATACCGAATTGAGTCAACAATTCACGAGCTTCTTCATCTGTTTTAGCAGTTGTTACTACGATGATATCCATACCAGTAACACGTTCTACTTGATCATATTCGATCTCAGGGAAGATGAGCTGTTCTTTAAGACCCAAAGCGTAGTTACCACGGCCATCAAATGCTGTTGCGCTGATACCGCGGAAGTCACGTACACGAGGTAATGCCGCATTGATCAATTTGTCGAGGAATTCATACATGCGTTCGCCACGAAGAGTAACTTTTGTACCCAACGCCATGCCTTCACGAACTTTGAAGTTCGCAATGGATTTTTTAGCTTTTGTGATTACAGGTTTTTGACCAGCAATGATAGTCAAATCATTAACTGCTGCTTCCAATGCTTTAGCATTGCCTACTGCATCACCAACGCCGATGTTGATAACGATTTTTTCCAATTTAGGGATTTCCATAACGTTGCCGTATTGGAATTTTTCTTGCAAACTCTTTTTAATTTCAGAGTTGTATTGTTCAAATAAACGAGACATTTATGTAGCTCCTCCTTTCCTGATTATTTAAGTACTGTACCGGATTTAACAGTAGCGCGAACGAATTTACCGTCTTTGCCTTCAACTTTTTTGATACGAGTAGCTGTTTTAGTTTCTGGGTCAACAACCATTACGTTAGAAACATGGATACCAGCTTCTTTAGTAACGATGCCGCCTTGTGGGTTAGCTTGAGAAGGTTTTGTGTGACGTTTTACAGTGTTAACGCCTTCAACAAATACGCGTTCTTTTTTAGGTTCAGTTGCGATAACTGTACCTTGCTTACCTTTATCTTTACCGGAGATAACAACAACTGTATCGCCTTTTTTGATTTGTAGTTTAGCCATATGCTGCGTTCCTCCTTCTTATAATACTTCTGGAGCCAAAGAAACAATTTTCATGAAGTCTTTTTCACGAAGTTCTCTTGCTACAGGTCCGAAAATACGAGTACCACGAGGGGTTTTATCGTCTTTAATTACTACTGCTGCGTTTTCATCGAAACGGATATAGGAACCGTCTTGACGGCGGATACCTTTTTTAGAACGAACAATAACAGCTTTGACTACGTCGCCTTTCTTGACAACGCCACCGGGTGATGCATCTTTTACAGAAGCAACGATTACGTCACCGATATTGCCGAATTTGCGATAAGAACCGCCCATGACTTGGATGCACATAATACGTTTTGCACCAGTGTTGTCGGCAACATTCAAAATTGTTTGTTGCTGGATCATCGTCTATTCCTCCTTACATCACTCTTATTTTAGTCTTTCAAGAATTTCCACAACTCTCCAACATTTATCTTTAGAAAGTGGACGAGTTTCTACAATTTTAACTGTATCGCCAACTTGGCACTCATTGTTTTCATCATGAGCTTTGAAGCGTTTTGTGCTAACCATTGGCTTGTTATATAATGCGTGAGGTACTTTACGTTCTACAGCAACAACAACAGTTTTATTCATTTTGTCGCTTACAACTTTACCTACGCGGACTTTACGTACGTTTCTTTCTTCTGCCACGATTTTAAGCCTCCTTTTCAACCTTTAACAAATCTGTTATTATGCGTTTTCAGATTTAAGTTCAACTTCACGTTGTACAGTTTTAATACGAGCGATTGTCTTCTTAACTTCACGAATGCGCATAGGATTTTCTAATTGACCTGTTGCAAGCTGAAAACGGAGGTTAAACAACTCTTCCTTAAGACCGGAAACTTTTTGTTCCATTTCGGCAGCGCTCATATTGCGAATGTCATTAACCTTCATTTACGTCACCACCCAATTCTTTACCCTTAACAACAAATTTGCATTTGATTGGAAGTTTATGGCTTGCAAGACGCATAGCTTCACGAGCTGTAGCTTCTGGCACACCGTCCATTTCAAACATTACACGACCTGGTTTAACTACTGCTACCCAGTATTCAGGAGAACCTTTACCGGAACCCATACGAGTACCAGCTGGTTTAGCTGTGATTGGTTTGTCAGGGAAAATTTTAATCCATACTTTACCACCACGTTTGATATAACGAGTCATAGCAATACGGGCAGCTTCGATTTGACGGTTAGTGATCCAAGATGGTTCGCATGCTACCAAGCCGAACTCACCATGAGACACTGTATTACCGCGCATAGCACGACCTTTCATACGGCCGCGGAATTGCTTACGATGTTTTACGCGCTTTGGAATAAGCATTACTTGCCACCTTCTTCCTTCTTAGCAGGTTGTTTTGCTTCTGGCAAAACTTCACCTTTGTAAATCCATACTTTAATGCCGATACAACCATATGTTGTATGAGCTTCAGCAGTACCGTAGTCGATGTCTGCACGAAGTGTATGCAAAGGAATAGAACCTTCACGGTAGGATTCGCTACGAGCGATTTCAGCGCCGCCAAGACGACCGCTTACCATGATTTTGATACCTTTTGCACCTAAGCGCATTGTACGACCAACAGCTTGTTTCATTGCACGGCGGAAACCGATACGGCGTTCCAATTGGCCAGCAATGTTTTCAGCAACTAAAGTTGCATCCATGTCTGCTTGTTTAATTTCTGCGATGTTAACGTCCACTTGTTTGTCAGTGAAACGAGTCATTGCTTTTTTGATATCTTCGATACCAGCACCACCACGACCGATAACCATACCTGGTTTTGCAGTGTGGATAGTCAATTTAATACGTTTATTTGTACGCTCGATTTCAATGCGGGAAATACCAGCAATGAAAAGGGTTTCTTTCAAGAAGTTACGAATTTTTACGTCTTCATGAAGATTAGCAGCGAAATCTTTATCTGCATACCATTTTGCGTCCCAATCTTTTACGATACCGACACGCAAACCGTGTGGATTAACTTTTTGACCCACTCTGTTTCCCTCCTTCTTAAGCTCTTTCTTTAACTACTACTGTTACGTGGCTAGTGCGTTTCAAAATTTTGAAAGCTTGACCACGGGAACGAGGATGAATGCGTTTTAATGTAGGGCCTTGATCAACGAAGATCTCGGATACGTAAAGATTGTCAACATTCATATCGAAATTATGTTCAGCGTTTGCGATTGCAGAACGCATAACTTTTTCTACTACATCAGCGCCAACTTTCGGAGTGAACTTCAAGATGGCAAATGCTTCGCCGATGTTTTTACCGCGCACTAAATCAGCTACGATACGGATTTTACGAGGCGCGATTCGGATATGTCTAGCGATTGCTTTTGCTTCCATGTATTAATTCCTCCTATTTTCTGCCTGTAGATTTTTCGTCCTTACCATGACCTTTATAAGTACGTGTAGGAGCGAACTCACCTAATTTATGACCTACCATATCTTCTGTAATGAATACAGGTACGTGTTTGCGACCATCATGCACAGCAATTGTGTGGCCTACAAAACTTGGGATAATAGTAGAGGCACGGGACCAGGTTTTTACAACTTTCTTTTCGTTAGTTTCGTTTAAAGCTTCAACTTTCTTAAGCAAATGATCTGCTACGAAAGGGCCTTTTTTAATAGATCTGGACACTATTTTATCTCCTTTCCTTTATCCTATTTTGTACGACGTTTAATAATTAAGCTGTTAGAAGCTTTTTTCTTGTCGCGAGTTTTAACACCATGTGCTGGTTTGCCCCAAGGTGTAACAGGATGTTTACGACCAACAGGAGATTTACCTTCACCACCACCATGTGGATGGTCACAAGGGTTCATTACAACACCACGGTTGCCAGGGCGAACGCCCATCCAACGATGACGACCAGCTTTACCGATTACAAGGTTGCTGTGGTCAGCGTTACCAACAACACCTACTGTTGCACGGCACTCTTGACGAACACGACGCATTTCACCAGATGGTAAACGAAGAATAGCGTAGCCATTATCTTTACCCATCAATTGAGCAGATGTACCAGCGGAACGAACAATTTGGCCACCTTTACCGATTTTCAATTCGATATTGTGGATTTGTGTACCGTCTGGAATATTAGCCAATGGTAAGCAGTTACCAGGTTTAATATCGGATTCAGGACCGGAGAAAACAACGTCACCAACTTTTAAGCCGTTAGGAGCTAAAATGTAGCGTTTTTCACCATCAGCATAGTTAAGCAAAGCGATACGAGAAGAACGGTTAGGATCATACTCGATTGTTGCTACTTTAGCTGGAATATTATCTTTAGTACGTTTGAAGTCAATAATACGGTATTGACGTTTGTGACCGCCACCTTGGTGACGAACTGTCATTTTACCAGTATTGTTACGACCACCTTTTTGAGAAATCTTTGCGAGCAAGGATTTTTCCGGTTTGCTTGCTGTGATTTCGTCGAAGGCGGATACTGTCATAAACCGGCGACCAGCGGAGTACGGTTTAAATGATTTAATTGCCATTAGTGGGCCTCCTTACAACTAGACTCTTAGACACCTTCAAAGAATTCAATGGATTCGCCAGCTTTCAAAGTAACGATAGCTTTTTTGTAATCGCTACGTTTACCTTGTGTACGACCCATGCGTTTAGTTTTGCCTAAAACGCGAATAGTAGCTACTTTTTCTACTTTTACATTGAAGATTTTTTCAACTGCTTGACGGATTTGCACTTTATTTGCAGTTAAAGGCACACGGAAAGTGTATTTGCCTTCTTCCATAAGCATAGTGGATTTTTCGGTAATAACCGGGCGGATTAGTACATCATGTAATTGCATTATCCAAGTACCTCCTCGATTTTTGCGACAGCGCCTTTAGTAATGAAGAGCTTATCGTAATGAAGAAGATCGAAAATGTTCATACCTTCGCAAGCCAAAGCTTTAACACCTTGAATGTTGCGAGCGGAACGTTCAACATTTACATCACCTTCAGTGATGAACAATACTTTTGCATCACCAACGTTGAAGCTATTGATAATGTTCAACACTTCTTTAGTTTTAGGAGCTGCTAATGTGATTTCTTCCAAAACGTATAATTCGCTATTATTCACTTTATCGCTAAGAGCAGATTTAACTGCTAAACGTCTAGCCTTACGAGGCATAGCTTTGTAATAGCTGCGAGGTTGTGGACCAAATGTAGTACCGCCACCGATCCAGATTGGGGAACGGCTGGAGCCTGAACGTGCACGGCCAGTACCTTTTTGTTTCCAAGGTTTGCGGCCACCGCCACGAACCATACCTCTAGTTTTTGTTGCATGTGTGCCGAGACGTTCGTTAGATAATTGACGAACTACGGCTTGATGCATTACGGCTTCGTTAACTTCAACGCCGAATACTGCATCGTTTAACTGTATTTCACCGACTTTAACGCCGGATTGATTATATGTTGCTACTGTAGGCATTACATAATCCTCCTTTCGACAAATGATTATTTAACAGGTTTAACCGTGTTGCGAACCATAACCAAGCTACCTTTAGCGCCTGGGATACCGCCTTTAACCAATAAAAGGTTACGTTCAGCATCAACTTTCACAACAGATAAGCGTTGTACGGTAACTCTGTAACCACCCATTTGTCCAGGGAGTTTTTTACCTTTGTATACCTTACCGCCACCACCGGAGATCATAGGACCGATGGAACCAGGTTCACGGTGAGATTTGGAACCATGAGTTTCAGGACCACGGGAGAAGTTATGGCGTTTAATTGTGCCAGCAAAACCCTTACCTTTACCTGTACCCACTACGTCCACTAATTCACCTTCTGCGAAGATATCAGCTGCCAGAGTTTGGCCTACTGTGTAGTCAGCTGCATTAGCTACGCGAACTTCGCGAAGATATTTCACTGGAGCTACGCCAGCTTTGTCGAACTGACCTTTTACAGGTTTTGTTAAATGTTTTTCTTTAATGGAACCGTAACCAATTTGTACTGCTTCGTAGCCGTCTGTTTCAACAGTCTTTACGCGCACTACAACGCTTGGGGTAGTTTCCACTACTGTTACAGGAACTAATTGGCCTTCAGCTGTGAAGACTTGTGTCATTCCTAATTTTTTACCCAAAATAGCTTTAGACATTATCGCACCTCCTTATAGTTTTATTTCAATAGATACACCAGCTGGTAAATCTAAACGAGTGATAGCATCTACTGTTTTCGAATTTGGTTCAAGAATATCGATTAAGCGTTTATGTGTACGCATTTCGAATTGTTCACGAGAATCTTTATTTACGTGTACAGAACGAAGAATTGTGAAGATATTCTTTTCTGTTGGCAATGGAATCGGACCAGATACCATAGCGCCATTTCTTTTTGCAGTGTCTACGATCTTAGCAGCGCTTTGATCGAGAGCTTTGTGGTCGTATGCCTTAAGGCGAATACGGATTTTTTGCTGTTTAGCCATTATTAATAATTCCTCCTGTCGTCCATTTCGTGAATGGGCTGCTCCATAGAAATTCTCCTCCGCAGAGGCAACCTTCTACTTCATAGTTTAAAAACACAACACGAGAGCGGCATTACTGCCGCTCTGAATGCTGCATGTATTGTGCCCAACGCATCACTACGATGAGCATAAAAGGTTAAATTAACCTTCGATTTCAGTTACAACGCCAGCGCCTACTGTATGGCCACCTTCGCGGATCGCGAAACGAAGACCTTCTTCAATAGCGATTGGTGTAATCAATTCGATGTGCATTGTTACGTTATCGCCAGGCATACACATTTCTACACCTTCAGGAAGGTTTACAACACCTGTTACGTCTGTTGTACGGAAGTAGAATTGTGGACGGTAGTTAGAGAAGAATGGAGTATGACGGCCACCTTCTTCTTTAGTCAATACGTAAACTTCTGCTTTGAATTTTGTGTGTGGCTTGATGGAACCTGGTTTAGCCAATACTTGACCACGTTCGATGTCTTTACGGTCAACACCACGAAGCAATGCACCTACGTTGTCACCTGCTACTGCAGAATCCAACACTTTACGGAACATTTCAAGACCAGTTACTACGTATTGTTCAGCTTTTTCTTTCAAGCCTACTACTTCGATAGTATCGCCAACGTTTACTTGACCACGTTCAACACGGCCAGTTGCTACTGTACCACGACCAGTGATTGTGAAAACGTCCTCTACAGGCATCAAGAAAGGTTTGTCAGTATCACGAACTGGAGTTGGGATGTAGGAGTCTACAGCGTCCATCAAATCGTCGATTTTAGCTACATATTGAGCGTCGCCTTCCAAAGCTTTCAACGCGGAACCTACAACGATAGGTACTTCGTCGCCAGGGAATTCGTAGGAGGAAAGAAGTTCACGAACTTCCATTTCTACCAATTCGATCAATTCTTCATCATCAACCATGTCAGCTTTGTTCAAGAATACTACGATTGCAGGAACACCAACTTGGCGAGCCAACAAGATGTGTTCGCGAGTTTGAGGCATAGGGCCGTCAGCTGCGGAACATACCAAGATAGCGCCGTCCATTTGAGCTGCACCAGTGATCATGTTTTTAACATAGTCAGCATGGCCTGGGCAGTCAACGTGTGCATAGTGACGGTTAGCAGTTTCATACTCAACGTGTGCAGTGTTGATTGTGATACCGCGTTCACGTTCTTCTGGAGCTTTATCGATCATGCTGTAATCTTGGAAGTCAGCTTGGCCTTTTTCAGCCAATACTTTAGTGATTGCAGCAGTCAAAGTAGTTTTACCATGGTCAACGTGACCGATTGTACCGATGTTAACATGCGGTTTCGTACGTTCAAATTTTTCTTTAGCCATTTTAAATTATCCTCCGAGGAAAATAGTAATTCTATTAATCTAATGTAAGATTAACCGTTTTTCTTTGCTTGAATTTCTTCAGCAATTTTCTTAGGAACTTCTTCGTAATGATCGAATGTCATAGAGTAGTTACCACGACCTTGAGTTTTGGAACGAAGGTCTGTTGCGTAACCGAACATTTCGCTCAATGGAACATATGCTTTGATATGTTGGTTACCATTACGAGCTTCCATGCCGTCCATGCGACCACGACGGGAGTTCAAGTCACCGATAACGTCGCCCATGTATTCTTCAGGAACGTCTACTTCTACGGACATGTATGGTTCAAGCAATGCAGGATCTGCTTTGCGAGCACCTTCTTTAAAGCCCATGGAACCAGCAATTTTGAAGGCCATTTCGTTGGAGTCAACGTCATGGTAGGAGCCGTCAAATACGATAACTTTGATGTCAACCATTGGATAACCAGCGATAACACCGGATTCCATAGCTTCTTTAACACCGTTTTCTACAGGTCCGATGTATTCACGAGGAATTGCACCACCTACGACCTTATTTTCAAATTCGAAGCCAGCACCTGGTTCTTGTGGAATCAATTCCAACCAGCAGTGACCATATTGACCACGACCACCAGATTGACGTACGAATTTACCTTCAGCTTTAACAGCTTTACGGATAGTTTCGCGATATGCTACTTGAGGTTTACCTACGTTACAATCTACTTTGAACTCACGGTTCATACGGTCAACGATGATATCCAAGTGAAGTTCGCCCATACCAGAGATAATAGTTTGACCTGTTTCTTCATCAGTACGAACTTTGAAAGTAGGATCTTCTTCTGCCAAACGAGCAAGAGCTGTACCCATTTTTTCTTGGTCAGCTTTTGTTTTAGGTTCAACAGCAACGGAGATAACTGGTTCAGGGAATTCCATGGATTCAAGGATTACAGGGGATTTTTCATCACATAATGTGTCGCCTGTAGTAGTATCCTTCAAGCCAACCGCCGCAGCGATGTCACCAGAGTATACGCGTTCGATTTCTTTACGGGAGTTAGCGTGCATTTGAAGAATACGGCCGATACGTTCTTTTTTACCTTTAGTGGAGTTGAAAACGTAAGAACCGGATTCCAATGTACCAGAGTACACACGGAAGAACGCTAATTTACCAACATAAGGGTCAGCCATGATTTTGAATGCCAATGCGGAGAATGGCTCTTCATCGGAAGAAGGACGAGTTGTTTCTTCTTCAGAACCAGGAATTACACCCTTAATAGGTGGGATGTCGATTGGAGCAGGCATGTAATCGATTACAGCGTCCAACAACATTTGTACACCTTTATTTTTGTAGGAAGAACCACAAAGAACTGGGAACAATTGGTTAGCAATAACTGCTTTACGCAATGCTGCTTTCAATTCTTCAACAGAAATTTCTTCGCCTTCCAAGTATTTCATCATGATATCGTCATCTGTTTCAGCAATAGCATCGATCATCATTTCACGACGAGCTTCTGCTACTTCTTGATATTCAGCTGGGATATCAGTGATTTCGAATTCTTTACCGTCATCGGATAAGTAAATTTCCGCTTTCATTGTCATCAAGTCGATGATACCTTTGAAAGTATCTTCAGAACCAATTGGAACTTGAATTGCTACGGAATTTGCACCTAAACGGGCTTTCATCATGTCAACTACGTTGAAGAAGTCAGCACCTACAGTATCCATCTTATTTACATAAGCGATACGAGGTACGCCGTAGTTAGAAGCTTGACGCCATACTGTTTCGGATTGTGGTTCAACGCCGCCTTTAGCACTGAATACCGCAACAGAACCGTCAAGTACACGTAAAGAACGTTCTACTTCTACAGTAAAGTCAACGTGACCAGGAGTATCGATGATGTTGATACGATGTTCTTTCCATTGACAAGTTGTCGCAGCAGAAGTGATTGTGATACCACGTTCTTGTTCTTGCTCCATCCAGTCCATCGTAGCAGCGCCTTCATGTACTTCGCCGATTTTGTGAACGATACCTGTATAGTAGAGGATACGTTCTGTAGTTGTTGTTTTACCAGCATCGATGTGGGCCATGATACCGATATTACGAGTTTTTGCTAAGGAAAACTCTCTTGCCACAGTTGTCACCTCTTATTACCAACGATAATGAGCAAATGCTTTATTAGCTTCTGCCATTTTATGAGTATCTTCTTTTTTCTTGATTGCAGCGCCTGCATTGTTGAAAGCGTCCATCAATTCGCCTGCTAAGCGTTCTTTCATAGTGCGTTCACCACGAAGACGAGCGTAGTTTACAACCCAGCGAATGCCGAGTGTTTGACGGCGATCAGCACGAACTTCAACTGGAACTTGGTAGTTCGCACCACCGATACGGCGAGCACGTACTTCAAGTACAGGCATAACATTTTTCAATGCTTGATCAAAAACTTCCATTGGGTCTTGACCCATTTTGGAACGAATAATTTCGAATGCATCATATACGATAGTTTCAGCAATGCCTTTTTTGCCATCGTACATAACTTTGTTAATGAAACGTGTTACTAATTTGCTGTTGTACACCGGATCTGGAAGTACATCACGTTTCGGAACAGGGCCTTTTCTTGGCATGTTCAATTCCTCCTTTATAATGATGTGTGTTAATTTCGTTTAATGGCTAAAATTATTTTTTAGCTTTTTTCGCGCCGTATTTGGAACGACTTTGCATACGATTTTGTACGCCAGCTGTATCCAATGCACCACGAACGATGTGATAACGCACACCTGGAAGGTCTTTTACACGACCGCCTCTGATAAGTACAACACTGTGTTCTTGTAAATTGTGACCAATGCCTGGGATGTAAGCAGTTACTTCAATAGCGTTTGTCAAACGTACACGGGCAACTTTACGAAGCGCGGAGTTTGGTTTCTTTGGAGTAGCTGTGTACACACGAGTACATACACCACGTTTTTGTGGAGATTCTTGAAGCGCTGGAGCTGTAGATTTTTTAGTCAAGCTCATGCGACCTTTGCGTACTAGCTGATTAATTGTTGGCATTTGGGCACCTCCTTTCCAAATTTGAGATTTATAATTGATCCGTCATAACAAAGTGTTACATCGGATATTACCAAAATTAACGAAGGATACCTACCGCTGTGGCCCGCACCTTGATGCGACACGCACGACCGAGGTCATCCATAGTGTGCTTATCATTCACAGGTATGCCCTGTGCTTCACAAGCATTTCGTATAGGTTCAACTACACTTTCATCACTATCATGTCCAACGAACACATACTTTACAGTTCCTTTAGCAATGTTTTTCAACGTTTGCTTGGCACCGATTGTTTTGTTCATCGACTTCAGATGGGCAATGTCCATAGTAAAATTCTCCTTACGAAACTATGCTACTTAGGCATACTAGCCCCTGAGCACTATGTAAGTATATCAATTACACTAGTCATTGTCAAACGTTTTTCAAGGGTCAAGACCGCTATACAACTGCATTTTATGTGTACACGTTTCCGTGTGTTTCACAACACCGAATCATATAAAGATCGGAAGAGCGTCGTGTAGGGAAAGA
>URZS01000002.1 GCA_900552445.1 uncultured Veillonella sp.
TTGCTATATATAGATTTTGAAAAAAATTTTCAAATATAATATTAAGCTTTCACAGATGGCAAATTACGACCATAGAATATTTCCATCATTTCTTGTTTTAATTGCTGTTTAATTTGCTTGATTTCACGTTCGCTCAATTCAGCTTCAGTAATACCGAAGAGATAATTATCCAAATCAAACTCTTTTAACATCATTTTTGTGTGGAAAATATTTTCTTGGTATACGTTCACATCGATCATGTTGTACATGTTGCGAGTTTTCGCATTAATGTAGTTTTGGATGGAGTTGATGCGATGATCGATATAGATTTTCTTACCAGATACATCACGTGTAAAGCCGCGTACATGGTAGTCCAATGTGAGGATATCGGAGTCAAAGCTTTGAATCAAATAATTAAGCGCTTTAAGAGGAGAAATTTGACCGCATGTAGACACTTCAATATCGGCACGGAACGTACTAATCCCTTTATGCGGATGACTTTCAGGGTAAGTATGAACAGTAAGGTGAGATTTATCAAGATGCATGACTACATCTTCCTTTTCAATTTCCTCTTCAGAAATCAAAATCGTAACAGACGCACCTTGAGGGTCATAGTCTTGTTTCGCTACGTTAAGGATGTTAGCACCGATAATACGGCTTACTTCCGTCAAAATAGCTGTTAAACGATCTGCATTGTATACTTCATCAATGTACTGAATGTATTGTTTTTTCTCTTCTTCCGTGCGAGTATAACAAATATCATAAATATTAAAACTCAATGTCTTTGTGAGATTATTAAAACCGTATAATTTCATTTTAGGCTTTACTTTAACTGGTGTATCCATGATATGTCATAACCCTTTCCATGCATAGACTTACTATTCCTTTTGAAAGTTTCGCAAACGAAGCTTTCACCATATAACTAAACAAGATCTTGTTTATACACAAACTCTACATCAAACTGCCTATTATCGTAGGTAACGATAGCAAAGGTGCCACCAGAGCGGTCTCGAGGCAAGGAAATACTGCCAGGATTGACGAACACCGCATCACCAGAACGAACCTCACCATGATGATGGCTATGACCGGCCACGATAAGACGCGCCCCCATTGAGGTTCCTAAATGAGTCAGTTCTTGTATTCGATTATAATATGATACCTTATCTCCATGAGTCATGTAAATATATGTATCCTCTAGGGGAATCAACTGTTCTCGAGGCTCAAGTGGTTGTACACGGTCATTATTGCCGCGCACAGCGTAAACAGGCACATTCGTATGCTCCTGCATATAGCGCGCATCATCGCCCATGTCACCAGCGTGAAGCCACATGTCGATATCTTGGTTGGCCGTAGCCTCCAAGACGAGATCAATATCCTCTAGATACCCATGGGTATCACTCAAAATACCAATTCGTTTCATTTTATAAATTCTCTAACACTATTATATTACATATTTATATGAACTATATCATATAGTTCAAAAATATCAAAGTTTACTAATTAATTCACGTAATGCGTGACCACGATGACTTATGGTTTCCTTCTCTTCGATGGTAAGCTCTGCCATTGTTTTCTTGAACTCAGGCACATGGAAATACGGATCATAGCCAAAGCCATTATCACCTTTTGGCTCGTCTTGAACGAGTCCATCGCAATAGCCTTCAGCTGTCACTTCACGGCCATCAGGATATACAAGTGCTAAGGCACATACGTAATGAGCTGTGCGGTCAGCTTTTCCTTGTAACTCGCTAATGAGCTTTTCGTTGTTAGCGTTATCATCTCCATGATGGCCGGCATAACGAGCAGAATATACACCTGGAGCACCATCAAGAGCATCTACAGTGATGCCAGAGTCGTCCGCCAGGCATGGACGATTTGTAGCCTTCGCGTAGTAGCGAGCCTTTAAAAGGGCGTTCTCCATAAAGGTTGTCCCTGTTTCCTCAGGTTCCTCAATGGTAATGACATCTTTTACCGGTACACAGTCGATAGATAAATGGGAAAAAGCCTCGGAAAATTCACGAATTTTTCCTTTATTGCCTGTAGCCAATACGATTTGTTCCACCTTACACCTCCGGAGCAGAAGGATATACCTTACCTACTTTATCTGCTATCGCGCCAAGTGCTTCACGTTGTTTCGCCATGAGCTCATCTGTAGCTGCTTCAGCCAAATCAAGTAATATATTAAGCTCATCACGGTTGAAAGTACCATGTTCACCTGTACCTTGTACTTCCACCATATTACCTGAGCCTGTGCGTACTACATTCATGTCAACGATAGCAGCACTATCCTCTTCGTAGCAAAGATCCGTAATAGGACCGTCTGGACCAATACCTACGGAAATAGCTGCGCAGAAGTCAGTAATCGGGAATTTACCGGCTCCACCAAAGGTGAAATCCACCGCATCAACGAGGGCTACAAAGGCACCTGTAATAGATGCTGTACGCGTGCCGCCATCGGCTTGAATTACATCGCAATCGATCGTAATAGAACGTTCACCTAATGCTTCAAGGTCTACAACAGCCCGTAATGCACGACCGATAAGGCGTTGAATTTCTACGGTACGGCCTGTTTGTTTACCCTTTGCAGCCTCACGGCTTACACGAGTTTGCGTAGAGCGTGGCAACAAGGAGTATTCCGCAGTTACCCACCCTTGTCCAGAACCTTTGAGCCAGCGCGGCACAGAATCCTCAACAGTAGCCGTACAGATAACCTTAGTCTTGCCGCACTCAATAAGTACAGAACCTTCTGCATACTCTGTAAAATTCCGTGTTATTTTAATAGGTCTCAATTGACCTGCTGTTCTATTATCGCTGCGCATAGGAACCTCACCATTCTAAAACTAAACATTAGAACGCCCCTTACACAAAGGGGCGTTATTTCTTCTATTATATCACAATGTATCTATTATTTAGCACTATGAATCAGAATATAATTTATACGCTAATACCATAAGACCTTTTATAGTTATACTGATGAACATTACCACTATAGTTCATATTAGCCATCACCGAGAACACTATACTTCATATTGACCCTCACCGAGAGGATCTACTACAACATAACGACTTGCCCCACCCTCTGCTTTAGCTCGTTTAGCCTCTGCAATCGCATCTTGCCGAGTCAAGTCGTCCGCTTGCCAAGGAATGAACATGGCATATACACTTTGCGGTCCATAAGGTCCATATTGACCTCTTGAAAGCACGCTATGCCAGCCTACCTTATCTTCGTACATACGCACCTTTTCAAGGCGCTCCTCTTGTACTCCCGTTTCATCATAGTACACATTGTACCGGTTCGACCATATATCACCTATACCCATGCGTTCCTCTTCAGCCAGCTTATGACGATTAGCCCATTGTACCTTCCATTTAGCAATGAGGTCATCTATATAGACAGTTACATTTTGACTTTGCTTGTATTTAACAGGATCAAAGGCAGGTTCTACGACCTTGCTGTAATCAAGGCCTGCCATAGATAAAATGATACCTGTATTTACATAAGGCAACGCTTCCTGTACGGAGTAACCGCCTTCTAAGACAGCTATATCTGCTTGCAATAAATCTACAAGCTCAGCATAGCCTTTTGCGGTAACTTGCATATTCGCCAAAGGATCGCTAAAGTGATTATCTTGTCCTGCTGAATTGATCACAATGTCTGGATTAAACTCTTCTAAGATAGGCAACACCAACTCACGCATAACCTTCATCAACCCTTCGTCACCAGTGCCAGGTGGCAATGGAATATCTATATTACCACCGATAGCTTGAGGTCCACCAAACTCATCCATAAAGCCAGTGCCTGGATATAGCGTGCGCCCATCTTGATGAAAGCTAATGTATAGAGTATCAGGATCATGGTAGAAAACATCTTGAGAGCCATCCCCATGGTGTACATCTGTATCCACCACAGCAACCCGTTTTATACCATATTTTTGGCGCATATGTTGAATCATAACTGCTTCAATATTTATGGTACAGAAACCACGAATACCATGAACCATAGCCATCGCATGATGTCCTGGAGGTCTAACGAGGGCAAAGGCACGGTCTACCTCTCCCCGCATAACCGCATCAGCAGCCGCAATAGCGCCTCCTGCAGATACACGATGTGCTTCCGTTACCCAGGATTCTAAGTCAGGCGCACCTACATGAACACGCTCTATCGTATCCCAATCAGCTACGATAGGATTATATTCCCTAATATTGGGTATATCTAATAGACCTTCCTCTACGATTTGATCGCGCGTATATAATAATCGTTCTTGTCGTTCCGGATGTGTTTCAGAAATTTTCCAGTCAAAAGCAGGGAAAAACACTAGACCTAAACTATGTTTTGATAACCCCTTATTCCACATAGTGTTTCACCCCCGCTTCTAGTTGTACTTTCACGGTAATTAGACGTTCCATAGATTGCCAGCCCTCTACAACAGGGAAATCTTCAATGCTAATAACCTCGACCTCTTGTGTTTTATCTAGGCCCAAGCGCAATGCTTCTTCTATAAGTGCCTCTTTGGCGCGCTCTACTACTTGTTCAGCACGTTTTAAGGTACAGGTTTGCTGCTTAATACCTAACTCAGGAATAACAAGCAAGCGACGTTTTGTATCTACATGAACGGTAAGTTCAATAGTAGATAGGGCTAATGCTGCACCTATAGCATTTGCTACAGCTGCATTTTCTGGAATGGTAACAGGTAAGTTTAAAAACTCGCCTATACTTGGCCCTAAGCTAGATGCTGTACCGCCCACTACAACGATTTGAGCAGCCGCAAAGACATCGGGATTTACAATATCCGCTACTACATATACAGGTCGTTTATTTTCTGCCTGTACTACCTCATCGATGCCATGTTGAATTGTTTCTAATGCCTTTTCAACAATACGCTGTGCTACATCTAGAACTGACATATTATGAATACATTGCTTTTCATAATTGTGGTCCTCGAATGTATTTTCACTATAGTCCTCGAATGTATTTCCACTATAGTTTCCGAATGTATTTTCCCGTTCGCCGTGTTTCCCATTAGCCTGTAACACATGGGCTAACCGTTGTAAGGATTGTGTAGCAAGTTTAGTATCACCATAGCTTGCGTATCCTAAGACGATGAGAGCATCCCCCAAGGTAGGTTCATTGCCACCTAAAGCCGCTGATGGACCTACACGTTCAGGTCCTACCGTGATTTCACCATCTACTATGCGGACTACCGACTCACCACCGATACCGACGGAGGTAACTGCAAAGGATCGCACCGCACTTGGATATTCACGAATAGATACGCCATTCTTCGTTATTAATGGTTTCCCCTGTTTCCAAAGGGAAATATCTGTGGTAGTTCCTCCTATATCTAGCGCTACTGTATGGGCATTACCTATAGCACCAAGAGCAGATAAACCAAGTACAGTTGCAGCAGGGCCCGTAAAAGCAGTCTCTACAGGTCGACTTACCATATGCTCCATAGGAAGAGAGCCTCCATCGGCCTTTAATATATGAAGCGGAGCCTTAATATTTCGTGCGCTCAGCGCATCTTCCACATTTTTCTTAAACACTGTAAATACTGGCGTTACAGCGCTATTAAAGTAAGCACTAATAGTACGGCGCGGAAAGTTCAAGGAACCACTTAATAAACTGCCATTAGATATGGTATTATACCTTTTTTGTAATGCTTCTGTTATAGATAATTCCTCTTGAGGATTACGAACACCAAATTTAGCGGATACAGCGGCCAAATCTGTACCACTTCGTTCTTGTACCATACGAGCTATATCACGTACCCCATCAGTAGAGGTACGCTCTACCACGATACCTCTGTGATCTGTATAGCCCTGAAGATATATAGGACTCACAGGGAATATGTCGTCTACATTACGACCAGGCCCAGGCACTACATAAAGGTCTACGACTTGCTCCTTCTCTTCTACGATGGTATTTGTCACAACAGTAGTAGATAAAGTAACTTGTTCAATATTCGATGTATCACAACTAGCTAGGACTGCATCTAAGGCCTCACCTATGCCTTGCATTAGATTATCCTTTGTAGTTCGCCTTTTGGCAGATGATACTACGCGATGACCTTCGATAATAACGGCATCCGTAAAAGTACCACCTACGTCTAAACCTAATAACATATAACCTCCTAATTAGTATTTACAGAGTCTCATACAAACTCAATTATTGAATTAAAGGTGCCCAATCAATTTAGCATATAAATACCATTTATCTTCGCATATAAAAAAGGCTGTACCCATCTCTATGTGATGAGTACAGCCTTCTGTTATTTACCAGATACAGATGCGTAATTTTTGATGATAACAATTGGAGTCATTTGGCTATCATTACCAAATGGATTATCGATCAACAATTGTGCAATTTTCTTAGCATCAATGCCACGGCTTGTACCTAAGATAGCAGACCGTTTTAAATCATTAACGTCAGCTACTACAGCGCCATAGCAACCTGTGCGAGATACGATTTTCTCAGCTACTTTATCAGGGTTTTTAGGGCCATGTACGATATGTTTATCGAATGGAGGCATAGTGCCTGTTACATCGTCAGCCAAAGATGCTGCACGAGCAATAGCATAGAACACGCCTGGTTTACGGAAAATCTTAGCAATGGCACCTAAAATAAATGCGCCTAACACCTTCCATTTACCATCTACATCCATAGCCGCTTGCATACCGTAAATAGATGCCATAGAGCCATCTGGATGGATAAAACGATTAATTAAACGAGCTTGCCAGCATACGTCTAATTCTTCTGGACGAGTGAAGTTGCCTTGTGTAATAGCCACTACAGATTCAGCTACACATACAATATCTTCTGGTCCAATATTATGACCACCATATTCAACGATAGCATCTACGATGTCATCATTATCTGTAAGAATACGTGTTGGTACACATACTAACTCTAATTCTGCCATTGAAATGCCTCCTTATTGGCCTAATGCGGCCTCTACTTCTTCTGGGGTCAAACGAATACGTTCTTTATCAATGTGGTAATCTTCACGACCAACCACTTGGTAGTAAATGTCAATATTCATATAAGGGAAGCCCTTAATATCTTCTCGAATATTGCCACTTTTACCTATTAACGTAACATATACACGGATAGTGCCACCTTTACGTGGTTTGATGATAACAGCTTCAAAATAGCCATCGTGACGTGGACGGTTGATATCCATAGCCCATGCGTCTACTTTCACAGAATCAAATTGTTCCTCAGGCAATAATGGACGTGGGAATAAGTCCATAATCGTACCATTTTGACGACCTTTATTTACGAAAGGAACGTCACAGAACAATGTAATAGATTCAAAGTTTCGATCGGATACTTGGAAATTAGTTGCTCGTTTTGGCAACAAAATAACCTTTTCATCACCTTGTTTCAATGCGAACAAACGGAATAATAAATACAGTACTGCAATAGCCACAATGATGGATACTACTACAGTTAGGATGTTATAAAACCACATAGGGCATCTCCTTTATAGTGTAATATGTTTAATGGTACGACGATTTGTATCGAGGAACGACGCACTTAATGTGTCGCCAAGCTCAATATCTTTTGTAAAGTACAATGTTACCGTACCAAGTGTTTCTTGAGGATTAAAAAGATTCTTTTGCTCTAATCTTCGACGAACAAGGTCGCTCGTTTCATAAGCAGGATCTACAAACTGGATGCGACCAGCAGTTAATTCCTCTAATAAAGGTTTAACAAATGGGAAATGAGTACAGCCCAAAACAACTACGTCAATTTCACGAGATAGCAAAGGCTCTAAATACGCTTCACACACATCACGAACGAAAAAGTCATCTAAATGACCTTGCTCAATGAGTCCTGCCAATTCAGGGCATGGTTGCTCCCATACGAGCACATCAGGATCGATTTCAAGCGCAACATGCTTATGAATATGGCTATTTACGGTAGCCACTGTTGCCATAATACCTATAGTATTACTTTTACTTTCACTAATAGCCGTTTTTACGCCTTGTGACACACCAATAACAGGTACGGATACGCGTTCACGTACCTCATCAAGGGCGACAACGGTGAAAGTATTGCAGGCAATAACCATCAATTTAACAGGCTGCTTCTCAAGCGCCTCTGCAATACGGCATGCTAAATACGTGATTTCATCATCACTGCGATTGCCTACAGGATTATTTGCATTATCCCCGATATAGATAAAATCTTCCTTTGGAAATTGTTCTTGTAATACCTTTAATACTGATAGTCCGCCTACACCGGAGTCAAATACACCGATAGGCAATTGTTTTACATTATTCATTAGGCATCTCCTCAACAGCAGCTAACATAGGCTGATAAAAAGTATCGTCTAATCGCACAATCTTTCCTGTTGATTTCGACATAAAAGCGTTCTTAGTTTCTCCCGTCGCCAAAAGCGCACCATCATTAGCGCGTTTCATACGATAGCGGAAAACCATTTGAGCACGCGTCATTTTAACCAAGTACGTTTCAATGTGAAGTTCATCATCAAAATTTGCTGGTTCTTTATAATTGCAAGATACGTTCATAATAGGAAACACAATATCCTCATTCATCATATCCCACAAGGTTACACCGATTTGACGAAGGAATTCAATACGTGCCATTTCAAACCATCTAAAGTGATTACTATGGTGCGCAATCCCCATCATATCAGTTTCATAAAATCGTACATTTACTGAAGCAATATGCATAAATTCTGTCCTTTTTAAATAGTATACAATTTTTATTGTATATCTATTACTTTAGGGTGTCAAATAATTAAAGGCAGTTCAATCACTGTGGATCAAACTGCCTTAAATGGTAAAAGTTAGCGACTGCTACCAAATGGGAAGAATTTTTTTGCCTCTTCTTGATGGCTCGTTTTAATGTAACGATTCGCAATCTTAAAGGCTATTCCGAGTACCGCCACATCATCTAACCAACCTAATACGGCAATCGTATCCGGTACAACATCAACAGGCAATACGAGATACCCTAAGGCACCTGCAATGACTGCTTTTACATATTTTGGAGTGTCCTTATCACGCATACAAAGGAACAAGGTCACTGCTCGTTGTACAAAGGCAAGTTTCTTACCATATCGGCCAAGAAAACCTACAAATCTTGATTCGCTAAAATACTTACCGTATTTAATAATTTTTATGGGATTCATCATAATAATCCTTCAACGCTTATTTGCGCAAACCACCAATTTTGTCTTTCGCTGTGCTAACAGTGTTCGCAGCCGCATCTTTTGCTGTTTCTACAGCATCGGAAGCTTTAGTTTTTACTGTTTCTACTGCCACTTGTGCAGAAGCTTTAGCCACTTCTACACCACCTTTAGCTAATTCTTTAGCTACGTCAATATTTTCTTTTGCAACATCAATTTTTTCTTTAGCTGCATCAGATACTTTAGCTATAACTTCAGCTGCATTGTCATGAAGTTGATATTTTGTTTCGTTATTCCATTTATCGATAGCAGGTGTTACTTTTTCGTCGTAAACTTGTTTCAACGTTTCTTTAGCAAGACCTGTTTCGTTAGCAATACCTGCCCATACGTCGCGTTGACCTTGTGTGAAAGGAATGCTAGCGCCTGCATCACGAACGATTTCAGATGCAATCGCTTTACCGCTTTCAAGGAATTCAGCAACCATTGGTTTATAGCGTTCGATATCAGAAGGCATACCATCTTGAATCCAAATATGAGCAATTTTACCAATAGCATATGTTAAGCCGATAGCTACAGGAACGCGAACTGCTTTCAAAGGAATAAGAAGGGAAATAGCCGCTGTACCTACAGCTGTGCTAAGACCGCCAACTAAACCTACTGCAGCACCAGATTGTAATTCTACGTCATAAAGATGAGCAATGCGAGTTACCATGTACGTAGCATTGGCGCACAAAGCAACACTGCTGAATTTAGGGGACAAAGCTAAAGCCGCTGCACGACCTGCGCCCCAGAAAATAAATTGTTCAACTTGATAGTCACGATCTTGAGAACCATCCATAAGTGGCTCAAGTGTTACGCCATTATATTCTGCCATAAGTATTCTCCTTTGTTGTGAACCAACTATAGGTCATATTATTAGTATTATTATACCATTCTATTGCTAGAAGTGAAATGAATTTTTCTAATTATCTATAGATTTAAAAAATAAAATAACTTCCAATATTTTATATCTTACCAACTAGTGAGACCACCATCGATAGTCCAAGCTGCACCCGTTACAAAGGACGCTTTATTGCTCAATAAAAATACAATTACTTCTCCGATTTCATGAGGCTTACCAATACGGCCTAATGGATAGTGTTGTCCCATTTCCGCCTTTGCAGTAGCCTTATCTTGATGGGTATTAGCAATCTGTTTATCCACCAAGGATGTATCTACATCACCAGGACATACGCAGTTCACACGAACACCATGGGGTGCCATCTCAAGGGATAAAGATTTTGTAAAGCTCACTACCGCACCTTTAGATGCACCGTATACAGAGCAGGCTACATTTCCTTGTAAACCGGCATCACTGGCTACCGTTACGATACTCCCCTTTGCAGAGCGCAAATAAGGAAGCGCCGCTTGGCACAAGAAAACTGTACCTTTTACATTCGTTCCAAACATTTCATCAAAAGCGGCTTCTGTTACATCCGCTAACAACTCTTCCTCATAGTAGCCAGCCGCTGTTACGAGAGCAGATACACCGCCAAATAAATCAACTGTTTCTTTTACAATGCGCTGACAATCTTCAAGTTTAGATACATCACCTTGAATGTACTGTACCTTTGAAGAATAGCGGCGCAACTTAGTCTGAGCTTTTTGACCAGCTTTTTCGTTTCGCCCATTGATGACTACGCACCAACCTTCTTTCAGTAAAAGCTTGGCCGTAGCAAAGCCAATACCCGATGTACCACCACTGATCAATGCCACTTGTCCATCACTTTTATGAGGCATACTTTGTCCTCCTATAACGTTGAAACATAGTCATACACTAATTTCAACAACATTACTGTCGTTACCGACAAGAACACTACACGCACTAAAGACGAGCCCTTTGCAATAGCTAAATGAGAGCCTAAATATGCGCCTATGATTTGTCCCACCCCTGTGGCAAGACCATATTTAATATTGACGTGCCCTAAATATAAGAACACCAATAAGGACGCTACATTACTAGTAAAATTTAATACTTTCGCATTAGCTGATGCGTGTAAAAAATCAAAACCTGTAAAGATAAAGCCCATAATTAAAAACGTTCCTGTACCAGGTCCAATGAAACCATCATAGGCACCAATACCAAGAGCAAAGGCCATACAAATATATAGAGCTTTACCCACTACCGCAGAAGTACGGTTCACCTCGCCCCAATCCTTTTTGAATACCACAAAAAGGGTTACACAAACGAGCAAGATGATAATAATAGGCTTTACATATAATGGCGGCAACGATACAACCGCTAATGTACCAATCATAGAACCAATAAAGGTAAAGGGCAATAGTTTACGAACCAAAGTAAAATCAACCATATGATTTCGCAAGAACGTAATGGACGCACTACCAGCACCAAAAATACTGGATAATTTATTACTGCCCAAGGCCATACTAGGCGGAAGATTTGTTAATAACATGGCTGGTACAGAAATGAGTCCACCGCCACCCACAATGGAGTCAACAAACCCTGCGAAAGCCCCCGCTACGGCGAGCAAAATGAGTATAAGGATATCAAATGGTAAACCTGTTACCTCAATGAGCCACTCCATATAAACCTCCTACAGATAGCACATCAACGGTCGCCAAAGGGCCACCGTTGTCATGCTAGTTTATATTATTTTGCACCTAGACGATCTAGCACTAAGGTATAACCATCAGCACCATAGACTAAGCATCGTTTTACACGGCTAATCGTTGCCGTACTCGCACCTGTTTCTTCTACAATTTTTTCATAGCTATCCCCTGCGCGCAACATTTTAGCAACTTGCAAGCGTTGAGATAAAGCTTTTAATTCATTAATCGTACAAATATCTTCGAAAAATGCATAGCATTCCTCTGTATTTTCAAGCGTTAAAATAGCGGTGAATAACTCATCGTTTTGTTGACTTCTCAATTTTTCATTGATGCTCATAGGATCCTCCTACTTCTTATTCATCGCTTTAGACCAAGCATCACCAATCATTTGTACAACTTGTACCAAAATAATCAAGATGATGATGGTAGCAATCATAATATCTGCTTGGAAACGTTGATAACCATATCGGATAGCAATGTCACCGAGACCACCGCCGCCAATAGCACCAGCCATTGCAGAGTAACCGATAAGGTTAACGATAAGAACCGTTACATTGTCAATAATCGTAGGCAATGCTTCTGGTAATAATACTTTCCAAATGATTTGGAGCGGGCTTGCACCCATGGATTGAGCCGCCTCAATAACACCAAAGTTGATATCTTTAATTGATGTTTCTACAAGGCGTGCTAAGAAGGGAATGGCCGCAATTGTCAAGGGCACACAAGCTGCAGTAGTACCGATAGATGTACCTACTACCATACGTGTAAATGGAATAATAGCAACCATCAAAATAATGAAAGGTACTGAACGCGTCGCATTTACGATGGCGCCCAACACTTTATTAATAGCTACATTTTCTAAGATATGACCTTTAGACGTTACCACCAAAACGACACCGAGGGGGATACCAAACAACATGGCCATTACCGTAGAGATGATGGTCATTTGCAATGTATCAAGGGTACCAGTTATGAGTAGATTAATGATTTGCTCTGACATAACCGATCACCTCGCTTTCAATTGGTAATGTTTTGATGTAGTCTAAGCCTGCTTGTGCATTTTCAGGATCGCCATTTAAGATGACGATAAGGCGACCAACACTTATATTTTGAATATAATCAATACCACCAAAGAGGATGCTTACATCCAAATCAAAGCGTCTTATAAGACCTGCCACTACAGGCTCATCTGTTGACTGACCTGTAAATTTAAGACGTACTAATGGAGCTGTACCCCCGATCCATTGATCATGCAATTCATAGTGTTCTAGAGCTTCTGGAGGCAAGTTATCACTCACTACAGAGCTAATGAACTCTTTTGTTGTATTTTCGCGAGGATGTGTGAACACGTCAACAGTGCTACCTTCTTCAAGGATAACACCGCCTTCGATAACCGCTACACGGTCACAGATTTCACGAATAACGTGCATCTCATGTGTAATGAGGACGATAGTAAGGCCCATTTTTTCATTGATGTCTTTCAACAATTTCAAAATGGAATCCGTTGTTTGAGGATCGAGAGCAGATGTAGCTTCGTCACAAAGGAGAACCTTTGGATTAGATGCCAATGCACGAGCGATACCAACACGTTGTTTTTGCCCACCAGACAATTGTGACGGATAGTTCTTCATGCGATCTGTAAGGCCTACAATATCAAGGATCGGTGTGATACGTTCCTTAATCTCAGCTTTGCTCATCCCTTGTATTTCCAATGGAAATGCTACATTATCATACACGGTACGAGATGATAAGAGGTTAAAATGTTGGAAAATCATACCAATATTTTTGCGAGCTTTCCGCAATTCAGATTCGCCAAGTGTAGTTAAGTCCGTACCATTTACGATAACAGAGCCTGATGTAGGTGCTTCGAGCATGTTAATGCATCGAATCAATGTGGATTTACCGGCCCCAGATTGACCGATAATACCAAAGATTTCGCCTTCTTTAACATTGAGGCTAATATCTTTCAAGGCCTCCACACGAGTAGCGCCTTCATAGACTTTACTAATGTGTTTTAATTCTATCAAAATAATTTCCTTTCTTAAGGTAAAAGTTTTTACCATTTAATGAAATCAGCTTACCTATTAAGGCAAACCTTCTTCCATCAATTTTTCTAACCCTTCACGTAGACGTAGTGTCACATGACCTGGTTTACCACCAGATACAGGATTTTTGTCTAGCTTGATAATCGGGATGACACCACCAATTGTATCGGTAAAGAATAGTTCGTCCGCATCATCAACAAAGGCGCGGTCAAATTCTTTTTCGATGAGAGTAATACCTAGAGATGGTGCAACGCGTGTCACAATCATTTGACGTGTAATGCCCTTTAAGATGTGATTATCTGCTGGATGCGTATACAAGATACCATCTTTTACAGCAAACACATTAGAAGTAGCGCCTTCTGTACAAATGCCATCTCGGAATAACATGGCAGTATAAGCAAATTTCTTTTCTGCTTTTGTTTGCGCCAAGATATTTGGAATCAAGTTTGTCGTTTTAATGTCTACTTTATCCCAACGCTCATCAGGTAATGCAATCGCTTTTACGCCTTCACCCAATTTATTGACTTCATCTAAATTCAAAGTACGGATAGACATGAGCATTTGTGGTTCTAATTTAGAACGATCATATGCATGACGACGCGGCGCAACACCACGGGAGATTTGTAAATAAATATACCCCTCTTTGATTTCACTTTGCTCGATTAAAATTTCGTGCAACTCTGTCAAATCATCAGGAGTCATTTTTACAGGAATATCCATTTCACGCATAGAGCGATATAAACGATCTTGGTGGTAAGACAATGCGAAGCAACGGCCTTTTACGACGCGCACAACTTCGTATACAGAGTCACCAAACAAATAGCCACGGTCATCAATGCTGATAACTTTGGCACCTGGTTCAACGAATTCACCGTTAAAATATGTTAATTCTTGCATAGGAGCACCTCTTTTTCTATTTCGTTACTCTATCAAGTAGTAATCATGGACTTATTATATCACAATTACTTTCAAATTTTCACACTTTACTTTGTGAAAGATATAATTTAGATATATAAAAATCCGCTAGGATACCATAGTTAAAAACTATATCCTAGCGGATCTATTTCTAATTATATAATTCGGTCTACATCAACATAATCAATTTAATGTATGTCTAGTTCAAACCGATTAATATATGCCTAGTGCAAATTAAAACGCTCGTCAAAGTTAGTTTCCTAATATAAACTTGCGCAACGGTTTAGGCACATAGTTTAGAGCTACTGTAGTCAAATACGACAACCCTAGCGTCATAATATACATAGCAAGGACATTGACCACTGTATAGAGGAGATTATATTTAGCCATCACACCAGAGATGATCAACAACCAAAAGGGATGAACTAAATAGATGCCATAGGACTTGTCCCCTATTTCAGACCAA
The DNA here is from genome assembly GCA_900552445.1 of uncultured Veillonella sp. Lineage (GTDB taxonomy): Bacteria > Bacillota > Negativicutes > Veillonellales > Veillonellaceae > Veillonella. Next base: position 15,174 of record URZS01000002.1, read on the forward strand.
ATAGATTCCATGGTTACATTCATAGGCAATGTTTGGAATAGGAACAAACTAAATATCGTTCCCAAACCAGTGTACAGAACACCCATCGGACTCATTTGATGTACTGTATAAATAGCTTCTAGCACAGTGTAATGCCACACATCCATTACATAGTAATAGGATCCAAGCATTAACAACACAGAACCTACCGCACTAGCGCCTAATAGATAACGATAACGCCACATATAGTCGCATACGGTTTCGTATCGTTCAGCACATACGGCACCTAAGAGGAATATCCACACATAGTGGATTACCCAATAGTTGAGTCGCATATCAAAGAGATATTTTAGCACAGGATGATTGCTGAGGTTTTCCATGACCCAACGACCGAGCATATACGATGATACATAGTCGATGCCGACTTGGATGACAAATAATAAGACCATCCAGAACACAGGCCGTTTTAAGATAACTTTCACCATAGCACGCCACAGCGGCATCATCACGTAGAACCACAGCAATATAACCATAAAATACAGATGATACATAGATGTACCAAAGAGTAAGTTAACCGCCAATGGCCCAGGACGTAGATTACCTAGGTTATGCGCCGTCAGCCCCGTATAGAGCAAGTAAAAGATGGACCATGCAATATATGGAAATAGCACCACCTGAATGCGGCGGTGCATAAATTCCTTATATGAGAATGGTCCCTCTACAGAGGTATGGTAAAACAAGCCAAATGCAGAGAGGAAGAAAAACGCAGGTACCCCAAAGCGCGATAGAATTTCTAAGACGCTAATGAGTTCCAAATTTACAAAAGGGTTTTGCAATGCGTAGGAGCCTACATGAATGCCGATAACGCCGAGCATACAGAGGCCACGCATATAAGTAATTTCCGGTAAAAATGCTTTTTTCATAGCCATTCCCTATTTATTATTGACCAGGTACAACTGCAGGTGTCGGCACAATGCGCGGACCTCGAGATGTAGTAGCTGGTTGTTTAACTACTGGAGCAGCAGATGCTGTTGTTTTAGGAGCTTCAGCTTTTGATGGTTGAGCTGGTGTAGTTTGGCCATTAGCTTCTGCTGCCGCTTTTGCAGCTGCTTTTGCAGCTGCTTCTGCTTTAGCTTTAGCTTCTGCTTCAGCTTTAAGACGCGCTTCTTCTTCGCGTTTCAAGCGCAATTCTTTTTCAAGAGGTACCACTGGTTTGTCATAAATAGTGATATCTGTTTCGAACAGACGGCCCCATGGGAATGTAGCTTTTACTGTACGAGGATTTACTTTTAAGTATTTTTCAGCGAAATCTTGAATACGCTCGCCTAAGTAACTTTCAAGGCGTTCGTTCAGCTCGCCAGAGTAACGTACATTATCTGTGCGAATAGAGTCTTGCATACGGTAAATATCTTTACGGATATTTGCTTGGTACGCCCAGTTATCCAAGTATTGTTGAGTCAACATGTTACGGTGACCTTCTGGGCTCATAGTTTTGAGCAATACGCCTTGAGCAATGGCATAGCCTACCGTATTACTTGCTGTATTCCAACCATTGTACGCGCCAATTTTGTATAACATGTCGCGTTTGTACATAGCAGATACTAATGTATTATCTGCACCATTGTTGAAAGCAATATCTGCAACGCTTACATTCACGCCAGAATCTACAGCTTGTTGGATACGATCTACGAAAGCATTTGTAGAGTTAGAAATCATTGGGAAGTTCTCGAAACTTTCAGATTCACCAGTACTTGTAGTAAGTGGTGTATTCACGGCTAACAACACAGTTGGTTTACCTTGTGTCACCATAGTGCCACCTACAGCCTCAACGTGTTGTGCAATCGTTTTATCAATTGTTTGGTCTTCGTAACCTGGCAATGTTTTACCGCCACCACCGAGTGGATAAATTACGGAGAATGTTGGTTTTTCTGTACTCACATCGGTACGAGAACGAGCCATCAATAAGAGACCAAGTTGGTCCGCACCAGGGAAGCTACCATATTTTTCAACAGGAATATCCTTGGAGTATTTGCTGAGGTAACGACCTTCTAATGCAGATTGGGATAATTGAGATGTATCATCATGGCCCAATGCAAAGTAATCAAATATGCCGCTACGAGTTTCATCAATCAACTCTTTGTTGATTTTCATATTCTTTTGACGGCGATCAAACCAGTCTTGTAAGTATTCTACAGGAACAGAAGCTTGAAGGCTCATCAATTTTTGAGTTTCCTCTTGCGTCAAAGAACCGGAGTCCAATTTATCTTGTAATGCAGCGATTTGGAAAATTGTTGGACCGTATTCAGCATAGTAAGCAGGTTCAGTTCCACCACCACTAGCACGCGGAGAACGCATTACTGTACCAAAGCCATAAATACGTACATTTTTATGACGTGCTTTTAAGCCTTCAATACGTTTTAAACGACTTTCTAAAGTGCTAAGTGGAATATTATGTTTACGAGAATCTACAAGACCACCATAAATAAGAGTATCTGTGCTCAATACCATAACATCTGCACGGCCTGCATTTTGTTCAACCCAAGCCATGATTTGGTCAGCTTGACCTTGGTATGTTTTACCAGAAATCAAGTTTTGCGGTGGTGTCAACACAGTCATCCCCGCTTCACGCGCTGTATCAACTGTGTATTGCAAGCTTACAGGGCGATCATCTTGAGGGACATATAATACGGTTTCCGCATCAATATTGATGGATGTACCGGTAGCAATAGCGGTTGCCATTAATGCTACTTTCAACCATTTATTCGTCATGAATCAAATCTCCTTCTGTGTACGCGAGTACTCCCGACTCGCAAAATTAATTGTTATATAATACTCTCTTTTTCTGACACTTTCATGAAATGCTCAATAGAATAATTATATCATTTGTCCGATAATTCGCAAATATTGAGGAATTATCGCACCTTTGGCAAGCTCCAGTTATATTTAATCGCTAATAATCGAATCACTAGTACGACGGTGAAAGCTCCATACACGGCCTCTCCAGCCCAACTGGAAATAACCATTAAATAATAAACGATACCGCCAATGATACTTGGAAGTGCGTACACATCTTCTTTCAGAACGGACGGAATCCGTTGCGCCAACATATCCCGGATAATACCGCCCCCAACAGCAGTAATTGTCCCTAATAATACAATGAAAATCGGCAACTCAGGATAGAGTTTAAACCCCGCAGAAGCACCTGTTACGGTAAAGGAGGCCAAGCCTAATGCATCGGCTAACAAATATCCTGCTCGACTACGAGGCCCCATCGCATGTTTACGATAGCGGCTATTATACATAATAAACACGATGATAGTAACAGAAATAACCACTGTCACATATACAACATTGCGCAATGAGTTAGGCGGAAAATATCCGAGTAGAACATCCCGCACAATACCACCGCCAATGGCCGTAGCCAACGCCAATACAGCCATACCAAAAATATCCATTTTTCGTGCTACCCCAACGAGCGCGCCAGAGATAGCAAAGGCAATAGTGCCAATCATATCAAACATATACCAAATAATATCCATATTACCCTCACACAATCTATTCGCATTACTGCGTACACTATGATAGACTTTATGTAAGATATTATACATTAAGAGGTATGAGAATGACAAAAGACATTACACCCATAGATATAGAAAACATGGATGAGCGCACTCGAGATGAGTATTTCATGGCCTTTGCTATGGAGGAAGCACGCAAGGCTTATAGCCTTGGAGAGATTCCCATTGGCGCTATTCTAGTAAAAGATAATACAATCGTGTCACGCCACCATAATCGTCGTGAATTAGATCATGATGCAACAGCTCATGCAGAGGTCCTCGTAATCCGCGAAGCATGCGATGTCCTCAAGCGCTGGCGGTTGACTGGTTGTACCCTGTATGTTACGATAGAGCCGTGTCCGATGTGCGCTGGAGCCATCATCAACAGTCGTATTGACCGTGTTGTATATGGTGCAAGTGATTACAAAGGAGGCGCCGTAGAATCGCTATTCAATGTGCTCTCTCATCCAGGATTAAATCACGAACCTGAACTGGCATCAGGTGTGCTAGGTGATGAATGTAGCCAAATTATGAAAGACTTCTTTAAGGAGCGCCGTAAAGCACGGAGGAGTACCCAAGAGGCTGAAGGGTCCGCACTCGAAATGCGGTAGGTCGGGCAACCGGCGCGGGGGTTCAAATCCCTCCTCCTCTGCCAACTAGAATGTTTAAAGCGCTAACTGTAGTTAGCGCTTTTTTTGTAAAGGGGCCACTACTATGAAAAAATATTACCCTTATCTCATCACAGTGAGTCACATGATTAATGACTCCTGTCAAAGTGTGTTGCCTGCCCTCTTACCGCTGTTCATTTATACGTATGGGCTCAGCTTGGAACAAGCAGGCTTTCTTATCTTAGCCAATACAGCATTATCTTCACTATTACAGCCATTACTGGGCTACATATCAGACAAGATCAATCAACCTCGGCTTATCGCCTTTGGCGTTCTATTATCGGCTTGTAGTACAGGCGTAATGGGTTTCGTCAGCTCCTATGAAAGCCTCCTTATTTGCGCCACCTTAGCAGGTGTAGGATCTTCTATCTTCCATCCAGAAGGGGCGAAGATTATGAACCGCCTCGGCGGTGGTAAAAAAGGTAAAGCCATGGGCACCTTCGCCATCGGAGGCAGCTCCGGTTTTGCCATAGGCCCACTTTTTGCAGGGACTATCGCCTATACAGTGGGGCCACATGGATTGGCGGCTTTTACCGTAGTCGGTTTGCTCATCGCAACAGTTCTATTTGTACTCATGCCACGCATTGTAGCTCATGCGCGTACCATCGACCAAGCAGTAGCCAATGAAAATCTAACAGTGGCAACGAAACCACTGAAGAACTACTGGAAATACTTTGGCATCTTGTTCATTATTATCTTGAGCCAATCCGTAAACTTCCGCGTTATCAACGCCTTTATTCCGATTTTCTGGACTCGCGAACTCGGTACAAGCCCAGAACAAGGCAGCTTTGCCTTAACCGTATTCTTTAGTATCGGTATCTTCATGACATACATCGGCGGTCTATTGGGTGACAAGTACGGCCCTATCAAGATTATCAGACTATCTCTATTAGTTTGGTTGCCAGCTATGTTCCTATTAACAGAAGTGCCAACCTTCTCACCACTCATCATGATGCCTGTAGCTTACTTGCTACTACTCATGATTGGTGCTGCCAAAGCGATTAGCTACAGCCCTGTTATCGTGCTAGGCCAAACCTACCTCGCTAAAAGCATCGGCTTTGCATCGGGCATCACCCTCGGCGTGAGCCAAACCATCGGCGGTGTCATCGCACCTGTAGTAGGCAACCTAGCAGATACCTACTCCCTACCAGTGGCGATGATGACTCTAGTGCCATTCCTCGTAATGGGCCTTGGGGCATCATTGATACTTAAAGATCCTAAAAAATTACAATAATTACAATAGAGAAAAGCCCCCTTCTGTGAAGGGGGCTTATATAGTTAGCTAAATTAGTGTTTTAGCATTTCATTCAAGATAACTACGTCCGTTTCTTTCATACCTTGAGCCACAGCACCGATACTGCGGATAGTTTCATCAACGGAGTATGCTACAAGACCATCGCCTTTTTGGTAGTTCTTATTAAGGCGAGCTTGTTTATATCCCATAAAGGCGCCATCAAGAGAGATTGCAATTTTACCTGCGCAGGATGGTTTTGCACCATCACATACAATACCAGATAGACTTGCAAGACCATTTACAAGGGTGTTCTCGATGATTTCCTTGCTATCACCTTTCAAAAAGGCAATGCCTGCTACACTTACAACACCAGCAGATACAACGCCGCAGTATGCGGACAATTTACCAATGCCAGATTTAACGTACAGTGTTAACAAGTTAGCAAAAACTAGCGCTCGATAAAGTTCATCATCACTTTTACCAAGTTCCTCGGCAGTCGTAATAATTGGTACAGATACGGTTAAACCTTGGTTACCAGAGCCAGAGCAGATCACTACAGGCAATGGGCACCCGCTCATACGCGCATCAGAGCCAGCTGCTGCACGAGCTTTACATTTCGTTTCAAGCGATGGATTTTCATCGTCCAAGAGTAATAATTGGCCAATGTTAGCACCGTAATCGTTAGATAAACCTTCCTTGGAAATTGCAGTATTATACTCAACTTGTTGTTTAATTTGAGGAAGGATACCAGAAATATCGCCAGTTAGGGCAAATTCATAAATGCTATCAAATGTCATAGCATATTCAGTGTTCGCCGCTTTTTTAATTTCATTAACTGTTTCAGAAATAATCTCACCATCTACAGCAACATACGTTACATTCGTATGATCATTTTCAATACGAACTACAGCCGTATGTTCATCTGTTTCAGCAGTAATCTCAATATATAGATTATCTACACCTTCAGCGAGCGAAACGGTACAGAAATTGGCATCAAGTAATGTGCCAAGCCATTTACGATCTTCATCTGTAGCAGATTCCAATACCTCCAACTCACGCTCTGGGTGACCTACGATAGCCCCCAGAGTGGTGGCGGCCGCAAGACCTTTACGACCACCAGAGTTAGGGATTACTACAGATTTGACGTTCTTAATAATATTTGCACTGCATCGTGCGTGAATATGATTTGGAAACTCATCCAAGACAGAGACTGCCTTCGCAGCCGCATAAGCCAATGCAATTGGCTCAGTGCAACCAAAGGCAGGACGCATCTCTGACTGTAGCAAAGAAATATAATTCATCTTATACTTCCGCAATAATTTCCACTTCTACCAAAGCACCTAATGGAAGGTCTTTTACTGCTACGCAAGAACGAGCTGGTTTAGAAGTGAAATATTTAGCATACACTTCATTGAAAGCTTTGAAGTCAGCGATGTCAGCCAAGAAACAAGTTGTTTTAATAACTTCAGAGAAGTCAGAACCTGCTTCAGCCAATACAGCATCAATGTTTTTGCATACTTGTTCAGTTTGCTCTACGATACCACCTTCAACAACTGAACCAGTTGCAGGATTGAGTGGAATTTGACCAGAAGCGAATAATAAACCGTTTACTACTTTAGCTTGAGAGTAAGGACCTACTGCTGCTGGTGCTTTTTCTGTGAAAATTGTTTTCATGATAATTCTCCTTTAATAAATATAATTAAAAATAAATATAACTATTTTTATGGGCGAGACTCACTTTCGGAGCTCCCTATATATGCCGTACCTTGTAAAAGTACGTATATAACAAATTATTTAATAGATTTGAATGCGTTGTCAAATATCGGTTTGAAATAATCCCGTTGTACATCACTTGTTACACCTACGTACAATACCGGTTCAACACGAATGCAGCATTTGCATAGAGTGGAGTTTGTACAGTTCCATCAGAATATAACATGCGAGAACTTGCTGTATAAGTTTGATATTTTGTACCTGCTACAGGATGTACTTGTTCCGCATCTTCTACGGTAATAGTTTTAAGTACCTTAGGCATAATCCTTCCTTTATTAGCATCAAGGCTTGGCACATTAATCGGCCCATTTAAAGGAACTACAGTTGTTTTTGTGGGAATATTCTTATTAATGGTCCCTAGTATGAGTTGTTCTGTAACAGGATCAACTTGACCTTTATCAAGAGCGGCCATAGCAGCTATAAACATAGGATCATTAGCCTCTCTTCCAGCCAATTGTTGAGCTACCACTTTTACATCTACGGCCACTAAAAGTGCATCTTTTTGACCAGTTTTATCTGCACCTTGTAATTGATACAGATCA
>URZS01000003.1 GCA_900552445.1 uncultured Veillonella sp.
AGTAAACCCTTTACCGATTGCTTTATATCCTAAATACAAGAATGGTAAATTGATAAGTACTACGAAAATACTAAAGGATATACCAGATAGTTCCGCAGCCATCAACGAAATACCAACTACACCACCGTCGATGATGCTATTGGGTACTAAAAATAAATCTAAGCCCACCGTATAGATAAAGGCCCCTAAAATCATCATTACACAACGCATAATAAGGTTTGACCAGTTACGCGTTGAAGTCTCACTTGTCATGTACTTCTCCTTTTCCGTATAACTGCTCCATAGCATGTAAACGTTTTTCTTCTAACTCACTAGAGCTTATCGTTTCTTCTTTTACTTCTACTTTACTTTGAGCCAACTGCTTTGTATAGCGCAAGCCAATTACGAGAGCCGTTAAATCATCTACAGGTTCAGGTGGAAATTGCATAGATGTAGGAACAAACTTGCGCCACCCTGTAGGTGGATTATATTTCCAGTATAATTTACGCGCCTCTTCTGTACTATGAGATTCATCGATTAAGCTTGTAGTGATTTTATGATTACGTCCAATTTGTTGAAGAGATGGATATAAATGTTTATGATTCGTACCATTCCCACATACAATATGGGCGATTCCATAATATTCTGTTAATAGACGTTCAATATCATCATTGAAGGTCTTCGTAGAAATAATGTTGCGACATACCATAGATCCATCAGGCGTTACAATAGCAACACCTGTTTTTTCATTACCTGGGTCTACTGCCAAAATATATGTATTTTCAGTCATTTAACTATCCTCTTTGTAAATACAGTAGTTATATTTTAACATAAAAAGAAGGTCTTATGTAAAAATTTACATAAGACCTTTTCTACTATAATGTATGAAACCAACATACTTATATTAATTCGTTTTCATTTTTACCCTATCATTTAAAGCAGGCATTTGGGTAATACGCAATTTAAGATGTACAGGACCAGAAGAATATGTATCGCCATCTACATAAGCCTCTACAAGAACCTTGCCATGCATTGTGCCGACACGTCTAATAGCAGTAAACAAATCATCCCCTGGTATGGTTCCAATATCACCAGATAGGGAGTCAGGAATAATACCTTTGGCTTTTGCCTTTTCATTTACTTGTTTCAAGAATTGAAGCATAGAGGATTGAGCATTACTACCACCATCCATAACAGTAGAGTGAATAACTTCATTATTCTTATAGATAAACTGTTGTGGATACACTTGGATTAGCGCTACTGCAGGCTCTCCTGAAATAATATTTCCAGCCGCTACAACTTGAACAACCATTGGTGTCTTAGAGTCGATTAACTTTTGAGTAGCTACCTCAATATTTTGACGATCAACATAGACTACAGCTTGTCCTTGATCTTCTATACCAAGACGGCGCAAGACTAACTGATTAGTATCATCAATAATATGCTTGATAGTCGCATTGCTATCTTCAGCGCTCAATCCAGGACGAACAACAGCTTGGGCCAGTAATTGATCTACTTGGAACAATATTGTTCCTTCCCGTAGATGAATAATGCCATTTTGCAATTGTTCTTGTGTGTTTTGAAGATCTTTTATATGGGCTTCCATCTTAGCTCGAGTAGCCTCAAGATCAGCTAACTTTTTAGATACCTCAGCATAAGATGATTGTAGTGATGCAAGTTCTGCTTCAGTAGCATCCTTAGCCGCTTGAGCACTTGCCAATTCAGCTTTTGTAGCTTCTACTTCGCGACGAATTTGTTCTATCTCTGCCATTCGCTCTTCTAGCTCTTGCTTATTTTGTTCAAGCAAAGCTTTACCACGAATGAGCTCTTGTGTCTTTGCAGCAACCTCTTCATTAAGTTGTTTCATATCCGCTCGCAATTGGTCCATACCAAACAATGCAGTTCGAACACTTTGAGATGTAAAGGATAAAACACCTACTGTAGCAGCTGCAACTAGTAGACCCGTTACAATAGTAACAATAATCGACGTATGCTTAGGTCGTAATCCAAAGAGGGACATGCGACGCTTACCAACTTTGGTGCCTAACTTATCCCCCATGTAGGCTATTAGCCCACCCATAAGGGCAATAATTATTAAGATTTTAACACCTACTACCATCGAGTCCCTCCTTTCATAAGATTACAACCGTCATGTCAATTATAAAATTAGATTTCCTAATTCTAGTGTATCTCTTTATCCTAGGCTACTTCGATACACGCCAATTTAAATATAAACCTGCGATGATACCTAATGTATCAGGTATTAATGCAGCTAATACCGTTGGCAACGCACCGCCTTTACCTAAAGCGCCGGCAAATGTCATTACCCCATAGTAGATAAAGATGATTAGAATACTAATACCAAAGCCGATAGATGAGCTAGAACGTTGTTTTTGAAGTCCTAGTGGTGCACCTACTAAAGCAAAGACAAAGCTAGCAAGTGGAATTGTAAAACGTTGGTACATTTCCATTTCCAACTTATTAGCATTTGTATAAGCTGCCTTATAGGCTTTAATTTGATGACGTAATTCCTTAATTGTTAGTTCTTCAGGTTTACGTTGATCTTGCTGAATATCTTTTGGAGCAGATTTGATTGGCAAGGATTGCTCCTTAAACTTCATAGTTCGTTCTACACCGTCTCCAGCAGACAAGTCATAGATAATACCATTTTGCATTACCCAATACTGACCATTCCAGATAGCAGTATCAGCATTTTCAACTTGCTGTAGTTTGCCACCTTCTCCAAACTGTTGCACCGTAATCATAGACAACTGTTTAGTCTCAGCATTGTAGCTCTTTGCATACATTAATGTACCTAACTCATCGCCATTCATCGCTTTCAACACAATGTGATTTTGTGTTTGAGGAGTCGCATTTTTCATGATTTCGTCCCGTACAATAGTTTGATACATATGATTTGTACGAGGAACAACAAATTCATTAAATGCTACGGCTCCAATAGAAATCATAAGAGCAATGATATATACCGGCATCGCAAGACGCAAGAAGCTAAGGCCACCAGCACGCATAACTACAATCTCACTAGTACTACTCAAACGACTAAAGGTCATAAGAGAGGCTAAGAGTACTGACATAGGGAATGTTAAGATAACAATACTTGGTAACGCCAAGACAAAGGCTTTCATAACAAGCAGCAATGGTGCCCCATATTCAGTAATGTATTGAGCAATTCTAAATAATGTGCCTGTACCAATAAAAATACTGGTAAAAGCAAATACTCCAAATAGGAATGGGCCTACGAAGGCTTTTAAAATATATTTATCTAATAATCTCATCGTCCCTCCTATAATCTAAAGTTATCCCCTAAGTAATGTTCGCGAGCGATTGGATCGTTTGCGATTTCATCAGGGGTACCCTCTAGGAGGATTTTGCCACTACTCAAAATATAGGCTTTGTCTACAATCCCCAATGTTTCACGCACATTGTGGTCCGTAATCAAAATACCAATACCTCGATTTTTAACATGTAAAATAATTTGTTGAATATCCGCTACTGCAATTGGATCGACACCAGCAAAGGGTTCGTCCAAAAGGATGAAGTTAGGTTCTAGTGCAAGACAACGAGCAATTTCTACACGACGTCGTTCACCACCAGATAATTGCATCCCCATGCGATCACGAACATGACCGATATGGAATTCTTCAATTAACGACTCCACAATAGCCTCAATCTCATCAGGTGTTTTCGTCGTAGTCTGTAGCATAGCACGAATATTATCCTCTACAGACATAGACCTAAAGATTGATGCCTCTTGTGGTAGGTATCCAATACCTTCAGCAGCCCGTTTGTACATAGGGATATTTGTAATATCCTTGCCATCAACGGTAATAATGCCCGAGCTTGGTCTTTCAATACCTACAATCATATAGAATGACGTAGTTTTACCGGCCCCATTAGGACCTAATAGACCTACAACTTGCCCTTTATCAACGCGTAGACTTACCCCATCTACAACGTTTCTCCCGCTAAAGGTTTTAACTAAGTTTTTGGTTTCTATATACATATACTATCCTTATTTATTCGGAACAATGATGAGTGTACTTCGGCCACCTAATGTTTCAGCAGAATCATCAGCTAGACGAATTCTAAGCTCTGGTGCATTTAGCACATTGCCATTTTGAACGGCATGAGCAGAGCCAGATAAGAGTACAACACCATCATTTTGATTTGGTGTTTGCGTGTATGTAGCTCGGTCTGCAGAACCAGATACATTTCGGTCTGGATTAGAGAATGTTACATTGCCTTGTGCTACTGCACGAATTTCCCGCATCCAACCTTCTACTTGATCACCTGTCAAAGTTGTACCTTCAGCAATCAATCGAGCATTACCACTAACGAGACCATATTCGGAATCAGTGCTATATTCTACACTATCACCAAAAATTTGGCGATCACCACGTTGTAAATGAACACCACCATTAGCAGTAAATTTATTATTGTTGTAACTATGAACTGACTGGGCAGACATAGCCATATCAGAACCAATCAAAGATACACCACCTTCAAGACTTGCTTCTTGAGTTTTTGTGTTGTACCAACCATTGGCACCAGTCATAGTTTTATCCGCTTGAGTAATAACAACATTACCGGTTGCATCAGCACGACCTGTATTGCCATCATAAGACAATGTATCAGCGCTAATAGTCAACGGATCATTTGCAGCCCAAGCTGTAACAGATGCTGTCATGAGTACAGCCAAAATAGCCATACCAATCTGTTTTTTCTTATTCATCATATTTCCCCTCTATTACTTCTTCGTTAATTTTGCGTTGCCAATGGCTTTAATAATTTTCAAAGACATATTACCTTCAAGTTTGTCGCCTGTAAGAGTTACATCCTTACTGTTATATGTAAAAGCCGTCTTAGATGTCAACGTTTTTGTTTTGTTATCAAAGTGAAGGGCTTCTGTTTTAAATTCTGCACCTTCTGTATTAGTAGCTGTAACGCCTTGATCGATATCAAGAGAATTGCGATCCCCCGTCAATACAGCATGAGGAGCTGTAATAGTAGTAGTCACATCATCTTGATAGAATAGACCCTTCAAGTTAGTCAAAACGATGGCCTTTGTCCGTGGGTCATATTCAATCTTTTCAGCTGATAAGGCCCACACTAATTTGCCATCCTTTTCCTCTTGTAGGTCAGCACCTTGGAAATTAACGAGTTGACCACTCGGATTTTGAGTGGTAGTAACCTCATTAGAGTCTTTCATAATATATACGATAAGACCAATTAAAGCCAACACTATAGCGGCCACAATGGCAATTAATTTTTTATTGTTTTTCATGTGCCCTCTCCCGTGCTGCTATCTTCTTATCATAATCAATAATTTGATCCATCTTAGTCATCCAACGATGTTGGAACCAAAGCCATTCATCTGGATGCTGGCGGATAAAGTCTTCAGTAACGCGTACACATTCCTCAGTTAGACGATACATATCTGCATCTTCATCACCAGTTTCAATATAATGCAATGCAGGTAAAATGTGAACAATATGCCCACCTTCAGGCTTGCGAGATGCAAAAATCGGAACTACGGGAGAACCAAATTTTTTCGCAAATGTAGCTGGCCCAATAACCGCTGAGGAGTCTTGACCTAAAAACGGAACTGGTAAACCATGTATATATCCATCTTGGTCAGCTAAGAAGCCAAGCAGTTTTTTCTTTTTTAAAGCCTTTGCAGCGGAAACGATTTCGTTGCCACCACTAGCAAACACATCAAGCCCTACCATCTCACGATACTCATTCATGAGACGTGTAAATTGAGCATTTGGTTGTTTCTTAACAATTGTAGTAGATGGGTATCCATGAGCCGCCATAGCAGCGCCCATCCATTCCCAATTGCCTACATGACCAGTAAGAACAATAACACCTTTATCTTCTGCGATGGCTTCTTCTAAATATTCGACACCACGCATTTCAATATGTTCATCGATAAAGGATTTTGTAAGGTTTGGCATGTATAATACTTCCATAACACTACGGCCAAGGTTTTTGAACAACTTATCAATGAGTTGTTCTGCCTCTTGATCATTCATGTTCATGCCAATTTTGATATTTTTAATACCTCTAAGTTTTTGCTTCTTCGCTATTAGCCCATATACAGGACCTAAACTAGCGCCTATGAGCAAAATGAGCTTGTACGGTAGTCGACAAACAAGCCAACTAATGCCTTTAACTAAATGGTATTGCCATTCGTTATTCATTCTGCCCACCTCCTTTATTGTCCATGAGCATGGATCTCTCGTGCATAGTCTGCTACGACAGTTTCCCATAATCCTTGATTCTTCAAGATATATTCTACAGCTTCTCTTACGGCACCTTGACCGCCATTAACAGTAGAAATAAATTTTGCCAATTGTTTTACCTCTGGTACCGCATTATTTGGCGCCATAGGTAAACCAACTAGTTGAAGAGCCCCCAAATCGTTGAGGTCATCTCCCATGTATGCAATCGTCTTTAAGTCGATTTGATGTTCTGCACAGAGAGCTCTTAACGCTTCTGTTTTATTAGCATGGCCCATAAGGAGCGCATCAAAGTGAAGCTCCTTAGCACGGCGCTCAACCATCGGGGAAATACGAGCTGTAATAATCGCCAGTTTTATCCCTGATTTACGAGCCGCTGTTAAACCTAAGCCATCTTTTACAGAAAAGGATTTTAGCTCTTCTCCAGTCGATGTATAAACGAGAGATCCATCAGATAAAACGCCATCTACATCGAGAACAATCCATTGAATATTCATTATACAATGCCTCTACGCAATAAATCCGTAATATGAACAATGCCAAGACATACATTATTACCATCTACAACAGGTAGTACAGTAATTGGACGTGGTTGATTTTTCTCCATCAAGTGGAGCGCTTCAGCAGCCAGTTTATCCTTAGTAATTGTGCGAGGCATAGAGGTCATCATATCCTCTACAGGCCATTCTAAGAAATTACTGCCAGAATCAAGACCACGGCGGACATCACCATCAGTAACAAGACCTAATAAGTGACCTTCTTCATCGATTACATTAGTAGCGCCCAATCCTTTTTCTGTCATTACAAAGAGTGCATCTCGAACAGTAGCACCTTTGAATACAGTAGGATTATCTTCACCACCATGCATGATATTTTCCACAGTCAGCAATAGCTTGCGACCTAAAGAACCACCTGGATGGAATACAGCAAAGTTTTCCGGTGTAAAATGATGACGCTCTAATAAGCATACAGCTAATGCATCTCCTAGGGCCAACGCAACTGTAGTACTTGTAGTAGGCGCTAATCCTAATGGACAAGCTTCCCGTTCTACTTCAGCCAACAATACAATGTCTGAATTCTTAGCTAATGTAGATTCTGGTTTCCCTACAACGCAGATTAATTTTGCACCTATGCGACGCAAGGACGGCAAAATACTAATGATTTCACCAGTTTCACCGCTATTAGAAAAGGCTAATACTACGTCATCTTCTGTAATCATACCAAGATCACCATGTACGCCTTCACCAGGATGCATGAATAATGCTGGAGTCCCTGTACTTGCCAAGGTAGCCGCAATTTTACGACCAATATGACCAGATTTACCCATCCCTGTACATACTACACGGCCCTTACAAGCCAAAATCATATTTACAGCATTTACAAAATTGTGATCCAAACGAGAACTTAATTCTTCTATAGCACGAGCTTCCTCATGAAGCACTTGTGCAGCTTGTTCTAAAATAGTCACAAATACCGCCCCTAACCTTTTACGATTTTATCAATAGCTACTAGATCGCGAAGCATAGCTTCGAATTGATCTAAATACAACATGTTTGGACCATCGGATAATGCTTCCTCTGGATTGTCATGCACTTCAAAGAACAAGCCATCTACACCACTAGCTACAGCTGCGCGAGCCAAATTAGGTACAAATTCACGATTACCACTAGATTTAGTACCTGCACCACCTGGTAATTGAACACTATGAGTAGCATCAAAGATGACTGGGTAGTCGAAAGAGCGCATGATAGGGAAGGATCTCATATCTACTACGAGGTTGTTATAACCAAAGCTAAAACCACGTTCTGTAAGCATAAGATTTTCATTACCTGTTTCTTTCATTTTATTAAGAACATTTTCCATGTCCTTAGGCGCCATAAATTGGCCTTTTTTAACATTTACGCATTTACCAGTTTTAGCGGCACCGTAGACAAGGTCTGTTTGGCGGCATAAGAAAGCTGGAATTTGAAGAATATCTAATACTTCAGCAGCAGGCTCTATTTGCTCAATAGAGTGAATATCACTTACCACTGGTACGTTGAGTTCCTTCTTAATAGAAGCGAGCATTTTTAAACCTTCTTCTAGACCTGGGCCACGGAAGGAGCCAAAACTAGAACGATTAGCTTTATCGAAAGATGCTTTAAAGATGTAAGGAACACCTAAACGCTGACAAATCTCTTTTGCACGTTTACCAATGGCTAATGTGCGATCATAGTCCTCGATAACACATGGTCCAGCAAGAACAAATAAGCCTTTGCCACCACCTACTGTAATATCTTTAATTTGAACTGTTTTCATTTATTTCTCCTCTTGCTCGTAAATAGCATTTACACGAGCTAAGTCTTCCGGTGTGTCTACACCGATAAATCGTTTATCTGTAAGAATAACACGAATAGTATAGCCATTTTCAAGAGCTCGTAATTGCTCTAACGATTCCGTTTGCTCCGCCGCAGTTGGTTCCATCTTAGCGTAATGTAATAAGAAATCTCTACGATACGCATAGATACCAATATGTTTTAATGGAGTTCGCACAAAATCATGGCGAGGATAGGGAATTAAAGATCTTGAAAAATACATCGCATCATTGCGATTATTTAAAATGACCTTTACCGCTGACGGTTCATCGTATTCCTCCTCTAATAAAGGAGTAGCTACGGTAGCCATTTGCAAGTTTGGATCCTCTTCAAAAAGATGGGCTAAGTCATCAATAAGGTTTGGCTCAATCATAGGCTCATCACCTTGGACATTGATAACTACATCTAAGTCAGTATAATGACTAGCAACCTCTGCTAATCGATCAGTCCCTGTCGGATGATTAGGGTCTGTCATCATAACAGTTCCCCCAAATTGTTGAACTGCAGAATAAACGCGGTCATCATCAGTGGCAACAATAGTACATGCAGTTTTAGTTGCTTGAGATACCCTATCGTAAACGCGTTCAATCATCGGCTTTCCTCCGATATCAGCTAGTGGTTTACCAGGTAATCTAGTAGAACCATAACGGGCAGGAATGACACAACCAAACTTCACAATAAAACCCCATTTCTGTTATTCGTGTATCTTATTATTATACACTAAATCTCTAAATTTTCTATGAATTCTTGTTTTCCAGAAATAAACTCAATCCCTATAGATAGCACTAGAATCGGTATTTTTAAGTCTTCGATTGCATGCAATTGACTCAACTTCACCGCATCCTTTTCTGTAATGCAAATTGCATCAGCTTGATGAGCAAACGCTTCTTTCCAAATATCTACTACATCATCATTGGTAAAGTCGTGATGATCACCAAATGGTAAAGTATGAACCACATTATATCCTACATCAGTCAAAGTTTGCGTAAAGGAGTGTGGATTACCTATACCACTAACTGCCATAATATGCTGATCCTTATAGGCGTCTACAGGAGCACCAGCGGTACCATTAGCCCACTCATCCAAGGTATACATAAATTGAGGCTTATGTGTAGTTTCATAGACAGGTATATTTGGAACTAGCAGAGATAAGCGCTTACGAATCCCCGACACAATACCTGGTGCCACTTGATCAACCTTCGTAAGGACAATGATATGAGCTCGTTGCAAACCACTTAGTGGTTCACGCAATAAACCTCGTGGTAATACATGGTCATAGCCAAACGGATTAGACGCATCGATGAGCACGATATCAATATCTCTAGCTAATGCGCGATGTTGAAATCCATCATCCATTACAAGACAATCGGCCCCGAGTTCATTAATAGCAATCTCTGCCGATTTTGTTCGTTCACGGCCAATGATAACATTAGACTTTTGCAAAACCTTTGCAAGCAGCCAAGCTTCATCACCACTAATAGTTGGTTCTACAAGCATTGTGCCATCTTTAGAAATAATGATATTCTTCTTGTTATCTTCTGCTCGATAACCACGGCTAAGCACCGTAGGATGAAGGCCCTTTTGGGTGAGTACATCACAGATAAATCGTACCATCGGTGTTTTACCAGTACCACCAGCCGTAATATTACCAACACTGATAACAGGTACTGTAACTTTTGTAACGCCTTTGCCTTCATCAAATTTAGCATTGCGCATGGATACAGCCTTCTCATAACCTTTACTTAAAAAGCCTAAGCTAGAACGAGCTATATCACCTAATATGGATTGATTTTCACCACTAACTATGGATTTGAATAATGCTTCCCCACTCATAGGAGATCCCTCCGATTATGTAATATGATAGAGTAATTAAACAAATTATATAGCCTTACGGAATAATTTGATGTTTTTCAAATAACAAACGTAATTCTTGTGTATTACGTTGTGTAGCACCACGGTTTTCTTGAATGATTTCAAGACAATGTCGGCCCATTTCTTCCGCCAGTGCCTTATCCTTACATAGGCGTAAGACCATAGTTGTTAAGGCCTTGCCATTTTTCACTTGTTCACAAGCTCCACGAGAATTTAACAGTGCGAAGATTTCTTTAAAGTTAAACATATGTGGGCCAACTAAGATTGGCTTACCGTGTGCAGCAGGTTCCAAAATATTATGGCCCCCAGTCTTCACAAGAGAACCACCTACAAAGATGATATCCCCTAAGCTATAAAGACGACCGAGCTCACCAATGGTATCCAAGATAACAACAGGAATACCTTCATGCACAGGTTCTATCATATCACTACGACAAATTGCACTCAGTTCATAACGTTTCGCAAGATTTTGTATATCATGGCCGCGATAGATTTCACGAGGTGCAATTAATAATCGAGCTTGTGGATATTCTTTTAAAACCTGTATGAACGTTTCAAAAATAGTCTCTTCTTCACCCTTATGTGTACTGCCTGCAATAATAATTGGATGATTATTACCAAAGCCAAATTCATCAAGAAGTGCTTGTTTTTCGTCATCTGATACAGTGGCATACGTTTGATCATATTTCATATTGCCTGTTACAGTAATATCTGGTGTATGAGCACCTAAATATTCAATATGAGCCGCATCAAATTTAGACTGCATGCAGAAACGCTCGATGGAACGCAACATTTCACGCGTGAAAGCGCTAATATACTTGTAGCGTTTCATACTGCGGTCAGAAATACGACCGTTAACCATCATAACAGGAATATTTTCCGATTGAGCAATACGCAAGAAGTTAGGCCAGATTTCAGTTTCTACAAGCAAAATAGTAATTGGTTTGATAATGTGTAAAATTTTACGAGTTAAATATGGCAAATCTAAAGGGAAGAAAATAATCCCTTCTGCCTCAGGAATAATTCGATGCGCCATAGCATGACCAGTTGCGGTAACAACAGACACAACTACAACAGCTTCAGGAAATTCCTTTTTAACCTCTTTTACCAATGGACTAGTAGCCACAATTTCCCCTACAGAAGCAGCGTGAATCCAAATGGCACGGCGGCCTTCAATTTTTTTTAATAGTGAGGCTGGCATATAGCCTGCGCTCTGTTTGATACGCTCATAGAAACCTTCTTCAAAGGCGAGTCGGTATAAAATAACCGGTATCAAGCCAATCCAATAGATTATGAGCAATACATTATATATCCAGTACATGGTTATCCTTTGTGGGAGAATTGAACGGAATAGAGATGGTTGTACAATCCGCCGTCAACAGCTAATAGCTCTTGGTGAGTCCCCTGCTCTACCAAGCGACCTTGATTAAGTACAACAATTTGATGAGCATTTTGAACAGTGCTCAATCGATGGGCAATAACAAATGCTGTACGCCCTTTCATGAGACGATCCAGTGCCTCTTGTACAAGTTTTTCACTCTCTGTATCTAATGCAGATGTAGCTTCATCTAAAATTAGAATACGAGGATCTTTTAGAATAGCCCGTGCAATAGCAACGCGTTGACGCTGACCACCAGATAAGGAGCTGCCTCGTTCGCCTACGATAGTATCGAGGCCATCAGGCATCTTTTCAACGAATTCAAGCACATTAGCAGCCTTAGCCGCCTCATATACCTCTTCATCAGTAGCGTCCAAACGACCATACAAGATATTCTCTTTAATAGTAGCGTTGAACAATACAGTTTCTTGTGGTACAAGGCCGATTTGCTCGCGCAAGGACTTAAAAGTAACATCCTTAATATCGTAACCATCAATAGTAATTGAGCCACCTGTAACATCATAGAAACGAGGTAATAAGTTTGCCAAAGTAGTCTTGCCTGCACCAGAAGGACCTACAAGGGCTACGCTTTCACCAGCCTTAACAGACAAGGTAAAGTTTTCTAGTGCCATCTTTTCTCCATCATAGGAGAAGGACACATCTTTGAACTCAACATCACCTTTAATATGAGGCAATGTAATGGCATCAGCTTTTTCTACTACATCCGTCTTAGTATCTAAAATTTCAAAAACACGGTCCGCAGCAGCCAAGGCCTTTTGAATATTACCATATACTTGACTCAATCGTTTTACTGGGTTAGACAAGTTAATAGCATAAATCAAGAATGCAATTAAAGAACCAGCCGTAATTGTGCCAGTTACTACGGAATAACCACCGTACCAAAGAATAACTGCTACAGCGATAGCCGCAGAGAACTCAACCATTGGGCTTAGTAAGCTTGTCAATTTGGTAGCCTTAATAACAGCTCTAAAGTTACGATCGTTTTCAGTTTCGAAACGGTGGCGCTCAAAATCTTCACGAGAAAAAGATTTCACCACTCTAATAGCGCTGATGACCTCTTGTAAAAGTGCCGTAATATCGGCTATACGTCCTTGCACGTCATGACCGGCAACGCGAAGCTTTTTACCAAACACATTAATAATTATCAAGACTACTGGAACCGTAACGAAGGTAACGAGTGTCAATTTCCAGTCGATGAGAAGCATAGACACCAAGGAACCAATAAGTGTTACGGATTCAGTAATAAAGGAAATCAAATTATCTACAACGGCAGTTTGCAAGGCAGCAACGTCATTCGTAAGATTACTCATGATAACGCCTGTCTTGCGTCGATCAAAATAAGATAGACTTAATTTTTGTAAATGATTAAAGATAGCCTCACGTACATCGATAATAACGCGTTGTCCAATGTAGGACATATTATAGGTTTGACCATAAGTGGCAAAACCACGAATCAAGAATATCAAAATGATGGCCCCTACAATGAGGTTCAACATAAACATATTCTTTTCGTCTAATACTTGGTCAACTACGTTCTTGATTAGCCAAGGTACTACCAAGTAGGCAGCAGCAGCGACAATCATACAGAACACTGCAAAAATCATGCGCTTATAATAAGGCTTTACAAAGTATAAGAGCCTAGAATAACTATTCATTACATTTCTCCTTACCGAGATCATATACAAGATGTGCTACTCGTTTTACAGCACCAGGCTCACCTAATTTATGATGTACCTCACGTAATTCACTACGCATAGCTTCGTTCTTTTCTACATCACTAATGAGAGGTTCTACTAAGGATACAATCGCCTCTGGTGTAACAGCATCTTGCAATAATTCAGGAATTACTTCTTTACCAGCCACAATATTAGGCAAACCTACATGTGTTACATTGACCACCATCTTACCAATACCATACGTTATGGGAGATACGCGATACAATAATACGGTTGGCAATTCCATCATAGCCGTTTCTAATGTAGCTGTTCCTGATGCGGCAAGGCATACATCGCAAATTTGCATCAAATCATATGTATGGTCTTCTGTAATCGTAACTGGCACCTTATGAGCATCGATGAAAGTTTCTAACTCACTGCGATCGATGGTGTGTGCACGAGGCAAGAAGAATTGAATATCTTCATGGTTTGCCATCAATTGCTCACCACTTTTTAACATCGTATCAAGCAAGGATAAAACCTCTTGCTTGCGACTACCAGGCATGAGCAATACCTTTTTAGCGTCTTTACGAGCGCCGAAGTATTCTTCAGCCTCCTCTTTAGTCATCGTAGGATGTACGATATCTAATAAGGGATGGCCTACGAACTCTACATCACATTTATATTTGCGATACGCTTCGGCTTCAAAAGGAAATATAGATGCAACCTTTGTTACATACTTGCGAATTGTATTACCACGACTGCTATGCCAAGCCCAAATCGTAGGAGCAATATAATAAAGAACTGGAATGCCCAATTCATGAGCTACAGCAGCAAGTTTCATATTAAACCCAGGATAATCTACACAAACGAGGATATCCGGTTTTTCCTTCATCATGACGCGTTTTAAGTACGTCCGTAACTTAAAGAATTTTGGTAAGGATTTTACAATCTCCACAATACCAATGACGCCAAGGTTTTTAATGTCATATACAATGCGAACACCGGCGCGCTCCATCAAGGTGCCGCCCATGCCAAACATGTCTACAGAAGGATCTATTTCTCTCAATGCATTGGCAACACTTGCCGCATGAGTATCACCGGATGCTTCACCGGCAGAAAACATGACTTTCATTATGAATCCTTTCTGGAATTTACAAATTCTTGGTCTACAGCACAAATAACAATACCATGACGATTGGCCATATCAAGTACATCTTGTTGTTGTACAAAAATAGTCTTTTCCGCTTCAACAGCTAGCACTTTACAGCCACTGTCAATCATGGACATCAATGTCTTTATACCCACTGCCGGCACATCAAAGCGTACATCTTGATTTGGTTTTTCTGTTTTTACTACAACAGCCTCACCACGGCCAAGCTCACCACCGCGCAAAATACACTTATCAGTACCCTCAATGGCTTCAATCGCCATCGCCGCTTTATGCTTAACAACAACAGTTTGCCCAATATCAAGGCCGCCCATTTGTTTCGCTAATTCAAAGCCAAAGCATATATCTTCCCATTGTTCTTCTGTTGGCTGTGCTTTTGAAAATACACCGACCTTAGGCATAAATGGTTTTAAGTATACTGTCTGATCTAATACCTTAAAGCCTTCTCTTTCAATTTCATCAACGATGGCAAGCATGATCGTATCATCCTTGCGATTTTTTAACCGTTTAAGAACACCTAGTGTTTTCAAATCTGGGAAGCTAAGTCCCTTAAAAAGTATTTCCTTAGTTACTTTGCCTAACATAGTTAATTCAACAACACCTTCATTTTTTAAGGTCTTGAAGATTTTACCTAGTTTAGCAACACTAATATCATAGAAAGCATCGGCCTCAGCCTTTAAAGCCGGGTCAATATCAGGTACCACACCGATAACAACCACTTCGTGGCCTAATACATGAGCAGCGCGCATGAATTCTACAGGCAAAGCACCAATGCCCGCAATTAATCCTACCTTTGCCAAGACTTTACCTCCTAGATGGCTCTATGGCCTATATATCAATTCGTAATCTCAAATTTATAATGATTTGACTAGAAAAAGACATAATCATATACAATATATTGTACTATAAATAGCCACTTTTTACCATTAAAACACCACGGTTTATGCCCTTTTCTTCATCATTTTATTAGATTTTTTTTAACACAAAAAAGACCTCGCATATAATACGAGGTCCTTAAATTTAGTCGCGACGTGTACGCATAATACCACGATCGGCATTGCGCAAGAAGCGTAATAAGTTTTCAATTTCTACGGAAGAATCAAGTTGCATTTCCATTTCTTCAATTGCTTTGGACAAACTAAAACCAGAGCGATAAATAATACGGAAAGCTTGTTTCAAATCTCGGCGTACTTCTTCAGAAATACCTGCACGAGATAAACCAACAGAGTTAAGACCGATAACACGTGCTGGTTGACCATCAGCGATAACATAAGGTGG
Source organism: uncultured Veillonella sp. (assembly GCA_900552445.1). Taxonomy (GTDB): domain Bacteria; phylum Bacillota; class Negativicutes; order Veillonellales; family Veillonellaceae; genus Veillonella. The sequence continues at coordinate 15,972 of URZS01000003.1, forward strand.
AATATCTTGTACTACCTTAGCCATCCCGCCAACCATTGCATTGCGACCGATTTTAACAAATTGGTGAATGCCAGCAAGGCCGCCAATTACTACGCGATCTTCAACAATAGCGTGACCTGCAAGACCTGCACAGTTACTCATAATTACATTATTGCCAACGATACAGTTATGAGCCACATGTGTACATGCTTGAAGCAAGCAGTTATTACCTACTCGTGTCTCTTCACCTTCTCCAGTAGCGCGGCTAATTGTGACGCATTCACGAATAACCGTTTCATCACCAATATTACAATAGCTTTTTTCGCCTTTAAATTTTAAATCTTGAGGTTCCAATCCAATAGATGCGTTTGGATAAATTTCACAACGCTTGCCAATGGTTGTCCAACCACCAATTACAACATTTGCACCAATTTTTGTGCCGTCGCCAATTTCGACATGTTCGCCGATTACAGCTCCGGGGCCTACGATTACATCTTTGCCCAATTTAGCATTTGGATGGACTATGGCTGTACTATGGATGTTGGATTCTGCATTTTCCATGCCTACAACTATCACTACAATCACTCCTCATCTATTATACAAGGGCAAACATGTATTCACCACTAGCGCACAATTTATCGCCTACATAGGCACGGCCTTCTACCTTGCCCATTTTGCCTTTAATCTTTACGATTTCAACTTCCATGCGCACTTGGTCACCAGGTTTTACTGGATGACGGAAACGTACTTTATCAATACCTGTAAACATAGGAGTAAGACCACGGTTTTCTTCTGGGTACAATAAAGCAATACCGCCAACTTGAGCAATTGCTTCTGTAAGCAACACACCTGGCATTACTGGGTTGCCTGGGAAGTGACCTTGGAAGAACAATTCGTTGAATGTAGCATTCTTAATGCCCACAGCACGTTTCATAGGTTCTAACTCAACAATTCGATCTACCAAAAGCATTGGGTAACGATGAGGTAAAATTTCTAAAATATCTTCGTGATTAAGAATCATGGCTGTGTCTCCCTTATTTCTTCCATTATACTACGAGCCAATCTAGAATTTAATTCATGACTCGATTTCAAAGCAATTACATGACCTTCTATTGGTCCTAATAAGAATAAGTCACCTATAACGTCTAGCGCCTTATGACGAACTAATTCATCATCAAAGCGTGGTACAGATAAACATTTCTCATCATCATAAACTAACGCATTATCTAGGCTACCGCCTTTTGCAAGGCCCATGGCCTGTAATTGTTCTAACTCTTTCGTAAATCCAATAGTCCTAGCAGGTCCAATATGCTCTCTAAAATATTCAGGGGATACTTCAAAGTCACATTGCTGTGTGCCAAGCAACGGATGACTGTTAATAGATGTGAATGTCATACGATAGCCATCATATGGCAAAATCAAAACAAAACGGTCTCCATCATAAATAGCATGGGATCGAGTCACTTTATATATATGACGCGGCGCTGCTTGTTCTACAATGCCCGCCTCTTCAATAAGATTGATAAAAACAGCACTACTGCCATCACCTACTGGAGGCTCTGGAGAATCCATTTCTATATAACAGTTATCAATATTCATAGCACTGAACGCTGCCATCAAATGCTCTACAGTGAATACCTTTGCCTCACCATTTTCCAATGTGGTAGCGCGCATAGTGTTCGTCACATTATCAATGTGTGCTCGCACAGAAGGATGACCTTCAATGTCCGTGCGGACAAACACAATTCCTGTATCTTCAGGTGCAGGTCTGAAAACCATATGTACTGGTTCACCGCTATGAAGGCCAATCCCTTGATATGAAACAGCCTTTTCTATTGTTTGTTGGGGCTTACTCATAAGAATGTCCTTTCATAATCTGAATTCACGTTTACTATACACCAATATGTATTATACCCTATTTGCATAGGTGTTACAAGAAATTTACCACATATTACACTATTTTGAAAGCCTATTCTTATTCTTTAAAATTATAATAGCTTATTTTTAAATACTGCGTAATAATTCCCAAAATAAAAAGAGATTTCATTTATGTAGCAGGAATCAGTTCTATCTAGAATATTCCTATTTTTACATAAATAAAAAGATCGGAAGAGCGTCGTGTAGGGAAAGAGTGTAGATCT
>URZS01000004.1 GCA_900552445.1 uncultured Veillonella sp.
GAACGCAGGTTTCTATCTCTTAATGGTAGCATGTATTCTCTGCATTACATTCTGTGTACTAGCACACTTTGGTGCAAAAGAATTAGATGCTAAAGAAGCAGAACTCGAGCAACTTCAACTAGCTGAAGCTAATTAGTAACAATTAAATCCTAAGCAAATCAAAAAGCTATGAGTTGATTTCATATAATCAGCTCATAGCTTTTTAAATTTAAGGGGCTGTTTTGTTATAGTATATCCCTGATTTTCTAAATCCTATCTTTTAAAGAAAACAAAAAACACAATAAAGCCTAGGATTATATTCCCACCTACTATATAAGGCCAGGTAAGAAAATTATGTATATCATGTAGGATTTGTATATCAAAGCTGGGCATAAAAAGTAGTACGTTTGCCAAAATCCAAACGATAGGTCCTACGAACTTCATTATCTTAACCGTATCCATTCTATCTTTAATAGCATCGGTTATCTCTACATCCTGTTTCACAGATACGTATTCTTTATTAATGTAAAAACCCTTTGAATAATCCGTTTCAAAAGCCAACTCTTGAACAGAAAACGTAGCAGTACCATCAGCATTTTCATACTCTTTATATTTAGCAGTATCAGTAATGCCTACGTCCACCTCACCCCAAGTGCCCGTTACCATCTGGTAGCCACTATCGACGAGTTTCATATCGGCTAAATGCCCTTTACCACTCAACTTGGAAAACTGGTACGCATCGCGCTTCTTATCCCAACGAAGCCAAAACGCCTTGTTATTACTATGTTTAACTAACTTATACTCATACCGTATCTTCCCATGAGTATCAATGTAGCGTATCTTGCCTAAAATCGTATATACATCACTTCGGATACGCAGCGACTCACCATAATTAAATTTCATAATATTCTCTCATATATAAACTTACACACACAAATGTATAGTATTAATAACTATGATTGTACACGTAATATAAAAGCCTGCCTAGATGAATATAGCAAAAAGGACCTACAGTAAACTGTAGGCCCTAATATCTTATGGTGCGGTTGGAGGGACTTGAACCCTCACGAGCGTACGCTCACCACCCCCTCAAGATGGCGTGTCTGCCATTCCACCACAACCGCATGGAATACAAATGGTGCCTCAGGACAGAATCGAACTGTCGACACACGGATTTTCAGTCCGTTGCTCTACCAACTGAGCTACCGAGGCATGAATGGCGACCCCGATCAGATTTGAACTGACGATCTTCGCCGTGACAGGGCGACATGTTAACCGCTACACCACGGGGCCGCGTATCAACTCTCGTTGACTACTTGTACATAATACCATGGATTTTAGACCTATGCAACTATTTTTTGAACTTTTTTATGAAAATTCTATTAAAAACATGGGTTATAGAGGATAAAGCCTATTTTAAGGCTTTTACACCGAAAAATATCAGCTAAATTTCAGCTATACACTCCTTTTCACCCGTTTTCTGTAAAAGTGCAAATTATCACACTATACTTTACTGGATATGCTACAATATGTATATATTCGCTATGAAAAATTACGATACAAAGTAAATGAAAGGATTCACCGTGAACAAAAGTCATTCTAAAGGCGTCATTATCGCTCTCATCATCGCTGTTGTAGGCGCATTAGCTACCGCATGGTATTTCTTATGGTATGTACCACATACACCAGCTTATACATTAAAAATTATCCATCAAGCAGTTCAGGAGAAAAATGCAGATGAAGTCTTGCGCCATGTAGATGTAAAATCCATCGTAAAAAACATCGTAGACCGGGAAGGCGATAAATATATTGATACATCTAATCCATTTGGCAAAGCTGCAGTAGCCGCTACCAAAACATTTGGCCCTGCCCTCATCGAAGATGTAATGAGAAAATATATTGAAGATCCAGATAGTTTTAAATCTGAACTGCCTACGGATAACAACCAAATAGCAAAGCAAAACGATGATAACAAGTCTATGGTGGACCGCCTCGTAGAAGGTCGCCTCTTTAAAGAACACGATGTAGAGATTAAAAACCTCAAAACAGATGACCACGGCGAAACTGCAACAGTTACAGCAACCATCCAAAACAATAAAAAGAATATGACTAAAGACATAAAAATTTTAATGCGTCATTTAGGTGACGGTACATGGGTTATTTACGATATTCCAGATATGGAGGACTTATATACTATCACTCGTAAGTAACTAACCAAATACGCAATAATTGATGTGTTTAGACTAAATTACTCGCATAAGTAACTAACTAAATGAATACGCAACAACTTATGTGTTCAAACTAAACGACAAAAGGACAGTATATACCAAAAAAGTATATGCTGCCCTTTTTACGTTGTACAACGATGCACGTTACCGATTAAAGTCCACAATAGACAGTGTTACCGTTACTTGTGAGATGAGTCGATCCGCATCGTCCATCATATCAAAGCGCCATACATGGGATGTCTTCCCTTTTACAAGTAAGAAACCATGAGCCGTTAAGACCCCTTCACATCTTACAGGACGCAAGTGGTTGGCTGTTACGGATTGCCCTACGCCAAATTTCTCCGGTCCAATGAGTTCATTACTCATCATGCCAGAAATAATTTCAGCAAATGCTAAGGTGGCACCACCGTTTAGATAGCCTTGAGGCTGTTTGTGGAATTCTCCTAAGTTCATTTTTGCAATGCATGTAGTATCGCTCGTCATACGAGGTGCTTCAATTTGTAAGGATTCTATTAAATTCATAGTGTTCGTTTCTCCATACAATACGCTTCTAATCTATCATCAAAGACGGTTACACCTAGTCCATCTCCATCAGGGACGTGCATAACACCATTCTTAAAGGTTAAATCTGGATAGATGAGATCTCGTTCAAAATATCTATTAGAATCAGACAGGTCTCCTGCCATATAGGAATCACCTAGAGCCGCTAGTTGAGCGTGCATCATTTTAGAAATGCCCGACTCTACCATGCTTCCCACCCAATAAGGAATATGACATTCTCTACAAAGATTAATCACTGCCTTAGTAGGTACAAGACCACCCATACGGCCTACTTTTATGTTGAGTACATCAATCAGTCCATACTCAATAGCATAGGATAAGTCATCATAGCCCAAGATGGACTCATCTAAACAGATAGGCGTCTCAATATGCCAATCATCGTTATTGAGGCGTTCCCACTTCCACTCCTTATAGGATTGAAGCGTTGTTATAGTAAAAGGCTCTTCTATACAAGCTAGGTTCAAATCGTTAAATTGACGGACCTTATGGATATCATCATAAGAATAGCTTTGATTCGCATCGGCTGCCAAGACTAAATCGGGGTAATGCTTACGTACTAAGGCTGCCCGTTCGTAGCCATCTGTAGGATTCACCTTTAACTTGATGCGCTTACAACCATTCGCCACATGACCTTCTACGGTATCCAACAATTGATTCATCGGTACATCACCGATAACAACGCCGCTTTCAATGGTATCTTGTAAAGGCCGCCCCATAATATAGGAGACGGAGTTTACACCTAATCGCTCGCAATGAAGGTTAATCAATGCATTTTCTAAGGCCGCAATGGTCATAGGCATTTGATCTCGATTTAGCCAAAACTGTAGCTGACGCACATAGGTCATGAGCGGCTTAGGCCGCATCAAACGGAGATTAAAAATATAGTCATCCACTAATTTTCGCCAGCATGTATCTACAGTTTCTGCTGTATAAAAGGGCTCTGTGAAAGCCACGCATTCCCCATAACCTACATAGCCTTGTTGGTCCTCTATGCGAATGACGATAGTTTCTCGTTCTTTTACTTCACCTTTGGCAGTTTTAAAGTTAAACTTCAGCGGCAATTTAAGGCGATATGTAGTTATACTTTTAAAGTTTAAAATATCATTCATAAGCGCCTCAATCTTCTAAACGCAGTTCATTGCGCAGAATCTTACCTGTTCCATTTCTAGGCAAAGCAGGTAATATCTTTACGTATTTAGGAACTTTATATTTGGCCAAGGATTTGGTCATAAAGGATAGAATTTCATCTCCAGTCATGCTTTCACCATCGTGAAAGGCCACAAAGAGCGCCGGCACTTGGCCCCATTTAGGATCAGGTACAGGCACAACGGCACATTCCTTGACTGATGGCAAGGTGCAGACTAAATCCTCTAATTCCTTAGGATAAATATTTTCACCACCAGAAATGATGAGGTCCTTGCGGCGGTTCAAAATATATACGAACCCATCTTCATCAACATAACCGATATCATCGGTATTTAAATCCCCCTGATTAGGCTCCTGATTGATATATCCAGTCATAACCATAGGGCCAGCTAAGTGAATCTCACCTACTCCATCCGCATCGGGATTATCAATACGAACCTGCATCCCTGGCAATGGTTTACCTACGGAATCTCGTTTATGAGGATAATCCAACACGGAGAAGGTCACGCTTTGACTAAAGGTTTCCGTCATTCCATAGGTCTTGTAAATTGGTAAGGATTTCTTTTCACAAGCATCGATGAGTGCCATAGGGATAAACTCACCACCGAGCAAGATAACACGCAACTTATGATGTGTAATACTCGGCTCTAATTGAGTTAAAATAGTCGGCACTAAGGACATCATATTGATGTGCTCAGACTCTATGAGCTTGAGAACTTGAGCTTCATCATATTTAGGTAATATAGTAACAGCCGTACCATTATAAAGGGACCGCATCAAGATAGATAAACCACTTACATGGAATAGGGGCAATACCATGAGCCAATTATCTTGTTCAGTTTTACCTAGCACCTCTTTAGAGGCTTGTACATGAGCTCTAATTTGCCCCCATCGAAGAGGAACAGACTTAAACTGACCAGTTGTAGCACTAGTGTTCATAATTGCTGCAATGTCTGTATCATTAAATGTCCAATCAAAGGTATCTTCTAAAACCAGGTCAGATAGAATGATTTCTAGAGGTTCAAACTCAATTGCAAGTAGTGAATCAGGTAATTGATTATGTCGTTCTTTGCTATGTAAAACGGTGGTAACACCTAATTGTTTCAATTGGTTTTTTATCTCGTTAGGCTTAAGATGTACATTCAGCAGTAGCAACTCTTTGTGTACGACCATAGCTGCCAATACATAGATTGCCATCGTCACGGAGTTATCAGATAAGATAGCTATACGAGTGGCTTCTAAAGGCTCTAATTTACGAGCTACATGGACTACGCCACGGTATATATCGTTATAGGTATATTCATTTATACATATGCGATTAGGATAGTGCTCAGCACCATAACGTAACCAGTCCATCGTCTCACCTCGTATCTAAATATTATTCCTAATGATTAATCTCATATCCAAACATTATATCCTAGTGACATTACAAGAAAGGCGCCTCATATAGAGGCGCCCTTATTATGTTAACAATTAGTTAGTCCTCAACCTAGGACTAGTAACTCTCCCTATTAAGGGAATTTAGGGAATTGTTTGAAGTTAGGTTTGCGTTTTTCTTTGAATGCGTCACGACCTTCTTTTGCTTCATCGATTGTGTAGTACATCAATGTTGCATCGCCGGCAAATTGTTGTAAACCTGCAAGACCGTCTGTATCAGCATTGAAGGAGCCTTTTAACATGCGCAATGCCATTGGGGACAATTCAAGGATTTCGCTACACCATTGAACTGTTTCTTCTTCTAATTTGTCGAATGGCACAACAGTATTAACCATGCCCATTTCATAGGCTTGAGCAGCTGTGTATTGGCGACACAAGAACCATACTTCGCGAGCTCGTTTGTGACCGATCATACGCGCCAAGTAACCTGCACCATAACCAGCATCGAAGGAACCTACGCGAGGACCAGTTTGACCGAATTTAGCATTTTCAGAAGCGATGGTAAGGTCGCATACGATGTGCAACACATGACCGCCACCGATAGCATAGCCGTTAACCATAGCGATAACAGGTTTAGGAATAACGCGAATCAAACGTTGTAAATCAAGAACGTTCAAGCGAGGTACATTATCTTCACCTACATAACCACCATGACCGCGTACGCTTTGGTCGCCACCAGAGCAGAATGCTTCTTTATCTTCACCTTTGCCGTGGTTAGCACCAGTCAATACGATTACCCCTACTTCGTTATCTTCACGAGCTACTGTGAAAGCGTCGATTAACTCCATAACTGTTTTAGGGCGGAACGCGTTGCGCACTTCTGGACGGTTAATAGTAATTTTTGCAATGCCATTATATGTTTCGTAAATTACATCTTCATAATTACGATCCAATACTTTCCAATCAAATTTGCTCATGGACTTAACCTTTCTTCTGTAAAAAATCTAACACCGCTTGTTCAAATAGTTGCGGTTTTTCTATATGCACATTATGCCCCGCCCCTTCGACGATGACATGCTTAAAGTTTGGCAACTTGCCAAATACATCTCTTCCTATTGTAGTATATTTTGTATCTAATGCGCCACTCACATATAAGCCTTCAACAGAGAATTTTTCTAATTTATCTCCTATATAAGGCATGACACCCTGGCCTGAGCCACGCAAGGTACATGCTAAGGCGTACGTACTATTATTGGAACGACGTAAATAGATTAATTCCTCTACGGGCTCTGAAAGTTGTTTTTGACTTTCAAAAATAGGTACCTCCGCCCAACGTGTTGCAAACCACGCACCATCATGATTTTCAATTTGAACCGCTAGCTCTTCATCGGCCTTACGACGCTTCGCTCGCTCATCATCAGAAGCGATACCTACAGATCCACTTTCAAGGATAATCCCTTTGATTTCACTTTCACATTCCAAAGCGTAGGAAAGGGCAATGCGGGCCCCCATGGAGTAACCCATGAGGTAATATCTATCTCCCACCATATGATAAATAACGGTATGCAAATCCTCTATCATTTGAGGGATTGTATAGGCCTTATCTTCATCAGGAATATCGGAATCACCATGACCAATCAAGTCGATACGGACCACGCGATAGCCGGGAAGATTAATAGCATCCCAAGTGTAGCTCGATTCAGAGAAGCCATGGAAACACACAATAGGTTCTCCATCGCCAACTATAGTCAAACCGTAGCGGTATTCACCCAAATCAAAGTACATGCGTTGAGCTGGATTACACAAAGCATTATCTACAATACTGCAAAAATACTGACTCATAGTAATGCCTCCATATCAACTGAAACTTTCGTATATTTCTTATGTAACTGTCGACTATATTCCCGATTTGTAGGGATTTCAATGATATGAACGCCTGATTCTGAGCTAACATTAGCTAGTACAGTACTCAATTCGTCGGGACTTGTGATTTTAGTATAACCACAGCCATAGAGTTTAGCAGCCCCGCTATAATCTAAGCCTTGAGATGTAGAGAACAAGTAATCAAAATGCTTCGTTCCCTTTTGCGGTAAGTATTCAAAAATACCTCCTCCATCGTTATTATGCAAAATAATCGTCAAATTGAGATTGTGCATTTTGGCTACTGCCAATCCATTTAAATCATGGAATAAGGACAAGTCTCCAGTTACAAGATATGTAGGCAATCCATTTGTGGCAAGACCTAGAGCAGTAGAAATGGTACCATCAATACCGTTTACACCACGGTTGCCATACAGTACGGCAGTAGACTCACCACTAAACCAGAAGTAATCAAAGTCTCGAATACTCATACTATTGGCAACAAGCACTTGTGCATTATCAGAAATATGTTGCTGTAACTCGCGTATCGTGCGACCTTCAAAGCAACTTGGTTCCTCTATGGCTGTACCTAGCTTCTGTTTTCCTACTGTTTCTAAATGTTGCCATTTATCAAGATAGGCTTGGGAGTCATTTTGTACACCATACAGATTCGTAAATACATCAATACTTGCTTGCATGTGCATAGTGGTTTTACCCGTTGGATTCATAGAGTCCATCGTAGGGTTGACCTCAATGTATTCTACATTATCCCAACTCGCCACCATCTGTTGCACTCGTTTAGACACAACGATTTGGCCGAACTGAATTACACAATCAGGCTTTAGTATAGGCCATAGCTCTTTATCAGCTAAAAATGCATCATACGTTGAAATCACAACATCAGAGAAATATTTTTTCTGAGTCACATCTGTATCATTGCTACGATTGATAGCAAATTCATGATTGCCATCAATAGCATCAGTCTTTTTACAACGTCTTACGTTAGACAATGGATCTGCCAAGATAGGTGCTTGTAGCGTTGTAGCAAAAGAAAGAATACTCTTAGCTTCCGCAACATCGACCTGTGGTCCAGCTAGTATAAGAATATTCTTATATTGCCCTAGGAGGCTATCCTTCTTACTGCTACTAGTATTGTTTACATGACTTATACGACTTGTATTATCATAATTACAGCCACTACTATAATGTGGCTTAACTACGTTAAAGGGACTACGTCCCGCTTCAAAGTGTTTGCTGTCCAGTTCAGGTACCAAGGGCTCAAAGAGAGGCACATTGATATGTACTGGTCCTTTTTTAGTATCCATAGCTTTCATATACGCTTTACGCGCTACTTGGCGTGGATATGTATAGTAATGAGACTCTTGAGGCACTGCTAATTCTTCGTAATAGTTTACAGCAGTACCAAAAATTTTCTGTTGATCTACTGTTTGCGGAGCCCCTACGTGTAACAACGTGTGTGGCCTATCAGCAGATAGTACGATGAGAGGCACACCACTATATTGAGCCTCTAAAATAGCGGGCAAATAATGAGCCACTGCCGAACCAGAGGTACAAACGAGTACGGTTGGTTCCTTATGAGCCTTTGCAATACCAAGAGCCATAAAACTAGCAGAGCGCTCATCTATATTCATATATGTTTCAAATCCTTCATGCTCTGTGAAAAGCATAGCCATCGTCGTAGAACGAGAGCCAGGGCTAAACACGGCATGACGGACGCCGAGTTGGTAGAATTCATCTACCAAGGCAGCAATATATTCGTTCATTATATTCCCTTTCAACAACCCCTAAGGGTTTGGAAATGTATTATAGCGCCTCCAAAATGGTGCGCATTTTATTATTCGTTTCTGCGTATTCTTCATCCGCATCAGAGTCGGCAACAACACCGCATCCCGCATAGGCATACAGTACATTATCCATGATGAGAGCGGATCGAATGGCAACGACTACGATGCCATCCCCCATATCTTTCATAAAGCCAAATGGAGCTGCGTACATGCCACGCTCGTGGGCTTCGTACGTTTGTAATAGGGCCAATGCCTTTTCTCGAGGTTCCCCGCCGAGAGCAGGCGTAGGATGTAATAATTTTGACCACTCTACGAGGGACTTTGTGCTATCCTTTGCGGTAATAATAGTACGCAAATGATAGAGGTGAGCTAGCTCCATAATACCCGTTTCACCTATGGTCACATCTGGAGTAATAGCTTTCATAGTGTTTACAATGCGATCACGGACGATATTATGTTCAAAAAGATTTTTCTTATCTGTTAACAGTTGCTCCTTAGTCCATGCATTTGGTCCATGTTTAGGCGCCGTTCCAGCTAAGGCATAACTAAGGATTTCACTGCCACGATGACGCACTAGAATTTCTGGAGAAGCACCTACAAAGGTACGCCCATCCTTTTCGTAACCAAAGATAAAACAATTAGGATTGTTATCTACTAGATTAGCTAAAATGCTAGCCACATTATATGGTGTATCACTAGTAAACTCCACTTCACGAGAGGAGACGACCTTAGTCATTTCACCACTGCTGATGCCCTCAGCAATAGCATTCATAAGGCTATCCCAAGCAGCCTTATCATCACTAGTTTCCTTGAAATTATGGCGTACCTGAGGCACCTCAAAATCCTCGATAGGTACGCTTTCACCAGCATGAAGATAGAAAGATTCCCCATTTTCTACAATGTAATAATGGGTGAAAGCAATCATTTCATGGCCCATACCAGCCCATTTAGGATCTTTGGAGGTCTCAAAAAAAGTATCCCCATAAAATACGTAGGCATAATTATGGCGGTCCTCATCATCTTTGACCGTCGCCAGACGTTTAGCGCCTACAACGATACGGTCACTTTGACGATCAACCCAAAATACCCGTTCTTCATTGGGGAAGTTCATCCAAAAGGCCACCGGACTATTCAGTTCTAACGGTTCTTTGTTATATTTCATAGTTGTACGTCGCTATACGAAAAATAGACTATAGTAAAAACACCTAACGTGTAGAAGGTTTCTTCTACACGTTAGGCGTCATCCATAAGTTTCCAAATTTTGAGATGAGCCTAACGCCATCACACGTCGGTGGGCCCTCTTTATATCTAATTTATTATATCATAGGTAACCGTTAAAAGGTAGAAAATAAAACCTCTACACCACATGCATTATGCATGAATGTAGAGGTTTTAGTATATCTTAAAATTCTTTTTCTTTATTTGAAAGCTTTCGCTCCAATATCTGTACGGTATTGCATGCCTTCAAAGTCAATATGTTCTATCCGTTCATAAGCTCTATCGAGCGCCGTTCTAAGATCTTTGCCGAGACCTACTACGCCAAGAACACGGCCGCCATTTGTCACATACTCTTCGCCTACTAGTTTAGTACCAGAATGGAATACGATAGTCGTATCATGTTGTTTTATATCACCATGAATCACATCACCCTTAGAGGATGTTTCCGGATACCCTTTAGAAGCAAGAATAACACAAGCAGCAGAGGAGTCTTTCCATTTCACCATATGAGCTGTCAAATTGCCTGTGGCGCAAGCCATCATGATTTGCCCCAAATCGCTATCTAGTAAGGGCAATACAACTTGTGTTTCAGGATCCCCAAAGCGGGCATTGAATTCTACCACCTTAGGTCCTTCAGCGGTAATCATAAGACCTGCATAGAGGCAGCCCACATAAGGCATCCCCTCTTTTTGCATGGCCGCTACCATAGGTTCTAAGATTGTTTTCATCGCTTTATTCCGCAATGTATCAGTGAGCACTGGCGCTGGTGCATAGGTGCCCATACCACCTGTATTAGGGCCTTTATCACCATCAAAGATGCGTTTATGATCTTGAGACGCAATCATAGGAACTACGGTTTTGCCATCTACAAAGGCAAGTAAACTCGCCTCTTCACCTTCCATGAATTCTTCAATAACTACGGTACTACCGGCCTCTCCAAAACGGTTGCCACTGAGCATATCTTCTACAGCCACATTTGCTTCGTCAATGGTCATAGCCACTACAACACCCTTGCCAGCTGCTAAGCCATCAGCTTTCACTACAATAGGAGCACCAGTTTGACGGATAAATTCTTTTGCTTCATCTACATTGTGAAATACACCATAGGCAGCAGTTGGGATGTTGTATTTTTTCATTAAATCTTTGGCGAACACTTTGGATCCTTCTAGTTGAGCAGCTGCTTTTGATGGACCAAAGACAGGAATGCCCGCTTTACTCAGTATATCAGCCAAGCCTGCCACAAGAGGTGCCTCAGGACCGACAACGACTAAATCAACTTGGTTATCCTTTAAAAAGTTAATCAAATGATCGCTTTGTTGCCAGTCGATACCAACTAGCTCAGTACAATCTGACATGGCCGCACTGCCAGGAATGGCATATACCTTTGTTACGCTAGGGCTGATGGACAAGCGCCATGCTAAGGCATGTTCGCGGCCGCCGTTACCGATTACACATACTTTCATAAGTCCTCCATCGACGCCTAAACGTCATCGATACATCATATTTATGTAAGCACTTATATCCTCTATAATCATTATTACGCATCAATGATTAGATATGAGCTAGTGCTCAACCGTAAACTTCAATTATTATGCTAAACCAATTAATGTTTAAAGTGACGAATGCTTGTAAATACCATAGCAATGCCCGCTTCATCGGCAGCCTTGATAGATTCTTCGTCTCGAATAGAGCCACCAGGTTGAATGATGGCTGCAATACCATGTTTTGCCGCCGTTTCTACAGTATCTCCAAACGGGAAGAATGCATCAGATGCTAATACTGCCCCTTTAGCGGCCTTACCAGCTTGTTCAAGGGCAATTTTCGCCGACCCAACGCGGTTCATTTGTCCTGCGCCCACACCGAGTGTCCGTTTTTCGTTAGAAATCAAAATCGCATTGGATTTTACGTGTTTTACGAGCTTCCATGCAAATTCGAGAGCCTTCCATTGTTCCTCTGTGGGCTGTACCTTCGTCACCACTTTATAATTAGTGCGGTCTTCTAAAATATCATCTTCTGTTTGTACTAATAGGCCACCAGAAACCTTTTTCACTGTCACTTGGCCAGATTCAGGTTTAGATAACTGGATGAGGCGAATATTTTTCTTCGCTTCCAGGATTTCTAATGCTTCTTTTGTGAAAGTAGGTGCCATAATGACTTCTAAGAAAATTTTGCTCATTTCTTCTGCAGTAGCTGCATCTACTTCACGGTTTAAAGCAACAATACCACCAAAGGCGGATACGGAGTCTGCTTCGTAAGCATTTACATAAGCATCATGCAAGGTAGCCGCCGTAGCTGCACCACATGGATTTATATGCTTGATGATACATGCTGCAGGATCTGTAAACTCCCACACCATATTCCATGCCGCTTCCATGTCTACGATGTTGTTATAGGAAAGCTCTTTGCCATGGAGCTGTTTTAAAGCCCCCATGCCATGAGCTGTACCGATTTCTTTGTAGAATGCCGCTTTTTGATGCGGATTTTCGCCATAGCGAAGGTCTGTTACCTTTTCATAAGCACTTAAATATTCAGGCGGTGTAGGACCTTCATTTAAGATACCGCTCATATAGTTAGCAATGGCTACGTCATAAGCGGCAGTATGAGCAAAGGCTTCTTTCGCCAAACCAAAGCGATATTCTTTAGTCAACTCGCCATGTTCTTTAAGCATTGCTAAGATTTCATCATAATGATTTGGGTTTACAACGATGCCCACATACGCATGGTTTTTGGCGGCAGAGCGCACCATGGTAGGACCACCGATATCGATATTTTCAATAGCTTCCTCTAAGGATACATTGGGTTTTGCAATGGTTTCACGGAATGGGTAGAGATTGACTACCACAAGGTCGATTGGCTCAATACCATGATCCGCCATAGCTTGTTGATGCTCTCCATTATCACGAATAGCCAAAATACCACCATGAACCTTTGGATGCAAGGTCTTAACACGGCCATCCATCATTTCAGGAAAACCTGTCAAAGATTCGACCGCTTTTGCTGCAATGCCCGCATCAGTAATAGCCTTAAGCGTACCACCTGTTGAATAAATGGTTACACCTAATTCAACTAAACCTTTTGCAAAGTCTACAATACCTGTTTTATCTGAAACACTAAGAAGTGCATTTTTAATCATGTAACCTCTCCATTTGCTTTTTCATCAATCTTCAATATAAACGACTCTGCCTTTTATGGTGAGCTTGTCTTCACAAAACAACCGTAAAGCCTCTTTATACGTTTTATGTTCGATAGGCAACAATCTATCGCTTAAAGTATCCTCAGTATCATCTGACAATAGAGGCACTGTATTCTGCATAATGATAGGACCTGTATCCATTCCTGCATCTACAAAATGTACAGTACACCCCGTTATCTTTACACCTGCGTCGATGGCTTGTTGATGACCATGAAGTCCCGGAAAGGATGGCAATAATGCAGGATGGATATTTAAGATTTTATGCTCATACCGGTCAATGAGCTTAGCCCCTACTATGCGCATATAGCCAGCCAACACAACACCATCTATCTTATAAGGTTCTAAGGCATCTAATTGAGCTTGTTCAAAGCTAGCTTTTGAATCATAATCGCTACGGTCGATAACAATAAGTGGAATATTCCAAGATTGGGAGCGTTCCACAATTCCAGCTGTACCATGGTCTGTAATGATTACAACAAACTCACCATTTATATAACCTTCTTGCATAGCCTTATACAGAGCTTCTCCATTAGATCCACGTCCACTAGCAAAGAGAGCTAATCGCTTTTTAGAATTACACATCAAACTCAGCCCCTTTAAGGACAACTGGACCATCACCACTTACGATGCGACCAATTTCATATACTGCTTCACCACGGCTAGCGAGGTTTTCTTTAACCGTTTTCACATCCTTTTGATCAACGATGAGTATCATGCCAATCCCCATGTTGAAAGTACGATACATTTCAGGCCATGCTACGTTACCCCATTCTTGTAGTTTTGTAAATACAGGAAGTCGTGGCCATGTAGTGACGTCTACCTCTGCAGTCACGCCCTTTGGCAATACGCGCGGAATGTTTTCATAGAAGCCACCACCTGTAATATGAACCATGCCTTTTACAAGCTGTTGTTCAATTAATGGCAATACAGCTTTTGGATATAAACGAGTAGGCGTCAATAATTCTTCACCTAAGGTTTTCTCAAATTCAGGGATATCTGTATCAATAGAGAACTGTTTATGGTCAAATACGATTTTACGAACCAAGGAGAACCCATTGGAATGTACACCAGACGATGGCAAGCCCAAAATCACATCACCAGCTTTGATACTTTCACCTGTAATCAATTTAGGGCGATCAACGATCCCCACTGCAAAGCCCGCTACATCGTAGTCATCATTATCATAAAAACCTGCCATTTCAGCAGTTTCTCCGCCTAACAAAGCACACCCAGATTCTTCACAAGCCTCAGCTACACCGCGCACGATGTCTGCTACTTTCACAGGATCTAACTTGCCTACTGCAATATAGTCTAGGAAAAATAGAGGCGTCGCCCCTTGCACAAGAATATCGTTAACACTCATGGCTACGCAGTCTTGACCAATAGTATCATGTTTATCCATCATGATAGCGAGACGCAATTTAGTGCCTACCCCATCCGTACCAGATACGAGCATAGGGTCCGACATAGTATGACTAGCTAAGGAATAAAGTCCCCCAAAACCACCTAAATCACCTACAACACCAGGAGTATAGGTGCGTTTTACAGATTCTTTCATCAATTCGACGGCACGATTGCCTGCATCGATATCAACACCTGCATCGCGATAGGTTAAACTAGTTTTATTCGAGCACATATTTGACCCCTTCCTCTTGGTCCGCAGGAACCGCTACACTGTAATCGCCATCAAAGCAGGCAAAACATAAATCATCGGACGCTACATCAGAAATAGCGCGGCATAAACCTTCACGAGACAAGTAATGCAATTTATCAGCATGAATATAATCTTTAATTTCATCTACTGTATGAGTAGACGCTATCAGCTCTTTACGCACCGATGTATCAATACCATAGTGACAAGAATACTCAATCGTTGGAGAACTTACACACATGTACACCTCTTTAGCGCCTGCTTCCTTTAGCATTTTAACGATAATACCACTCGTAGTACCGCGTACGATAGAATCATCGATAAGGACGATCCGTTTGCCCCCTACAATATGAGGTAATGCATTCAGCTTCATGCGAACAGCCAATTCCCGTTCCTCTTGATTTGGCTTGATAAAGGTACGACCACTATAACGGTTTTTAACAAGACCTTCTGCAAAAGGAATACCCGATGCACGGGCATAACCTAGTGCAGCCGTTGTACCAGAGTCAGGAATGGACATAACAATATCTGCATCATATTTAGTTTCCTTATATAATTCACGGCCCATATTAAGACGAGATTGATATACCGATTGACCATCGATATGGCTATCGCCACGAGCAAAGTAAATATATTCAAAAACGCAAAGCTTTTTGTCGATTTTTTCTGGTTCCGCATACATGGTGCTACGCACACCAGAGTCATCGATGATTACCATTTCACCTGGATCTATATGGCGAATAAACTCAGCCTTAATAGCATCAAAGGCACAACTTTCACTAGAAAGGACATAGCCATTAGCCGTTTTACCTAAACAAAGAGGTCTAAAGCCTTGGGGATCACGGACACCTACTAAGGAGTCGTTCGTAGTAATAACGAGAGAAAAGGCACCCTCAATTTGACGGGCCGCATCAGCAATGCGTTCCGCCTGTGTTTCAGCCTTAGAGCGAGCAATGAGGTTTACAATAACCTCGGAATCCATAGTGGTTTGAAAAATAGACCCATCTGCTTCAAGGCGTTTGCGAATAGCTAACGCATTCGTTAAATTACCGTTATGCGCCACTGCAATCTGACCACCTTGATAATGAATAACTAAAGGTTGAATATTACGTGGATTATTGGACCCTGTTGTGGAGTACCGCACATGACCAGTACCCATATGGCTAGGCAAAGATGGTAATTCTTTGATAGCCTCAGTCAACAAGCCCATGCCTTTTTTTAGTTCTACATCATGACCATCCGTAACGGCGATGCCCGCACTTTCTTGACCACGATGTTGGAGCGCAAAGAGGCCCCAATATACATAGCGTGCTACATCAACGGTTCTATCATAGACACCGAATACACCACACTCTTCATGCCATTTATCAAAAACAGGATCGTAGTTCATTGTGCCCCCTTAGGCGCGTTCGCCAGTAAGACGGAATAACATTTCTTTGTACGCTTCTTCGATGTTGCCAAGGTCTCGACGGAAACGGTCTTTGTCGAGTTTTTCACCTGTTGTAGCATCCCAGAAACGGCATGTATCAGGAGAAATTTCATCGCCTAATAAAACTTCCCCATTATGTTTACCAAATTCTAATTTAAAATCTACAAGGGTTACATTTTTAGTAGCCAAGAATTTTTTCAAAATATCATTTACTTTTAACGTGATAGTAGAAATAACATCTAGTTCCTCTTGTGTAGCCCAACCAAGTGCTGTGATTTGGGATTCATTAGCGAATGGGTCACCTAATTCATCATTTTTGTAGCAGAATTCAAGGATTGGATGTTTAAGAGGAGTACCTTCTTCAATACCAAAGCGTTTAGCCATAGAACCAGCTGCAATGTTACGAACGATAACTTCTAAAGGAATGATATCTAGTGTAAGTACTGTTTGATTACGATCATCTTCGCGACGAACGAAATGAGTAGGTACGCCTTCTTTTTTCAATATTTCAAAGAAGAACGATGAAATCTTATTATTCAATACACCTTTGCCAAGGATGGTATCATGTTTCTCACCGTTAAATGCAGTAGCATCATCTTTATAATGAACGATGTACTCGTCTTTGTTGTCTGTTTGATACACTTGTTTTGCTTTACCTTCGTACAATAATGTTAATTTTTCCAAGTCAATGTTAGCCATGATATGTCTCCTTTTACTCGTTTCTATTCGAGGACGTATAAATGATGATATAGACGATTATAGTTTAATGGCACCTTGTAAGTCAGCATTGTCTGCTAAAACTTTTTCAGCCATATCTTTGCGATATTGTTGATATTGTTTTTTTAGGTCTTTATTGAAAGCTGCTCCAATTTGGACTGCAAATAGTGCTGCATTTTTAGCACCATCTACAGCCATAGTTGCTACAGGCATGCCAGATGGCATTTGAACGATAGCAAGCAAGGAATCAATACCTTTTAAAGCTGTTGCATTAAGAGGAATACCGATAACAGGCAATGTAGTGAAGCTAGCCACTACACCTGGTAAGTGGGCCGCTGCACCAGCACCAGCGATAAAAGCGATAGCCCCTTCATCTTCAAGGCGTGTAACAAAATCCTTTACAGCCTCTGGCGTACGATGTGCAGAAGCGATAACCATTTCATAAGGAATGTTAAATTCATCAAGTACGGCAGATGCCTTTTTCATTGTGTCTAGGTCAGACTTGCTGCCCATGATAATACCGACCTTCATTGATCCTCCTAATAAAAAAGCCCAGCCTAAATAGACTGGGAAAAATGCGCACAAATAGCCTCCGTAGACTTGCCTTGAGTTTGTTGATTTGCATAGTTCACGGTGCTACCTCCTTCTTGTACACAAATTGTAACACCTAACCTTTCCAAAAGCAATATAATTTTCGAATAATTTTGCATTAAATATTTTTATTATTCGATATATTCCGAACTTTATAAAGAATTTC
>URZS01000005.1 GCA_900552445.1 uncultured Veillonella sp.
GATCTATATACTCACACTCTAATAACTATAAAGCATACTTCGATATACCGCACCATATTAGAAACCGAAAGGATTAGATGTATTATACTTTTTTGTAGTCTGAATCATTTCATTACAAAAGGCTCCTCTTAGAGGAGCCTCATCTGTATAATTCTATAAATCGATTGTATAGCAGTAAAATTTTAGAAATTATACTGCCACATCGATGCTATCGAATGTAATCATTTATATTATATCAAATTAGTATAGCTTAGAATACGTTTACTAAGTCGATAGTTTGGCTACGGTTAGGACCAACGGATACGATACCCAAAGGTACGCCTGTTACTTCTGCAATGCGTTCTACATATTTGCGAGCATTTTCAGGAAGTTCTTCGTATTTACGGATACCAGAGATATCAGTTTCCCAACCTGGCAATGTTTCGTACACTGCTTCGCACGCTTCAAGATCTTTCAAGTTAGCTGGGAAGCCTTCTACGTCTTTACCATTCAATTTGTAACCTACACAGATTTTTAATTCTTTGAACGTATCAAGAATATCTAAACGAGTGATAGCAAGGTAATCAAGGCTGTTAAGACCTGCAGCGTATTTTACAACCATAAGATCTAACCAACCACAACGACGAGGACGACCAGTTACAGTACCGAACTCATGACCAAGTTTGCGAAGGTTTTCGCCAGTTTCGTCAAGAAGCTCTGTAGGGAATGGGCCTGCACCAACGCGTGTTGCATAAGCTTTTACTACACCGAAGATATTTTTCAAGTAGTTAGGACCTACACCAGCACCTGTGGAAGCACCACCTGCGATTGGATGAGAGGATGTTACGAATGGATATGTACCATGATCAAGGTCAAGCATAGTTGCTTGCGCGCCTTCAAACAATACTTTTTTATCCTCTTGAACTGCTTTAAGAACAGCAATATTAGTGTCTGTTACATATGGTTTCAATGCTTCAGCGTATTTGATGTAGTCAGCTAAGATTTCATCGTAGTTAACACCTTCTGCTTCGTATACTTTAGTAAGGATTTTATTTTTGAATTCTACGTTGTACGCCAATTTTTCTTTGAATGTTTCAAGATCGTACAAATCGCACATACGAATACCAACGCGGTTGATTTTATCCGCGTAGCAAGGACCGATACCGTTTTTAGTAGTACCGATTTTAGCATCCCCTTTAGATGCTTCCTCTGCATTATCTAAAGCGATATGATATGGCATAATAACATGCGCACGGTCAGAAATTTGAAGGGATTTAGCAGATTTACCTTGTTTTTCAAGACCTTCAATTTCTTGTAGCAAAACTTTAGGGTCGATAACAACACCAGTACCAACGATATTTTGTTTGTTATCGTACAAGATACCACTTGGTAACAAGCGAAGGGCAAATGCTTTGTCATCTACTACAACAGTATGACCTGCATTATTACCACCTTGACTGCGCACTACAACGTCTGCACGTTCTGCGATCCAGTCAACGATCTTACCTTTACCTTCGTCACCCCATTGAGTGCCGATAACCATACTTGTTGCCATATCTATATCCTCCATGTAAAAGTCGAAATAATTCATTATCATTATACAACAATGTTCGGACTCTGTGAAAGTATTTATACAAATTCAATCTTTAGTTTCTTCCCAAAAGCACGCGCTATTTTCTGCAAAGTTTTCTATTTCGGTTCTTTAAGCCATAGGCTCATAAGGAGCCCCATAAGTCCTACAGGTATCAATGTCATCAAAGCAGTTTGTACATCGTAGATATCTGCCAAGTGTCCAATATAAGGTGCTACAAGGCCACCTAAAGTAATACCTAGACCTAAGGTAATTCCCGATGCAAATCCTGCATTTTTAGCAAGATATTTTTGACCTAGTACCGTAATTGGTCCATATTGCGAAAATACGCCAAAGGCCATCGGTATCATAGCACCGAAGAAGCCCCATATATTTGGGACAAAGATAAATACTAAAACAGATGGCAAGAAGATAAGATTAGCTAAGCGTACCGTTTTAAGGAAGCCTAATTTATCGGATAAAGCCCCGCCCATATAGGTAAGGACTGCGCCCATTGCAAAGTACATGGTTAGAGCCAAGCTAGAGGCGCTGGCTTCACCGTTAATAACGGTAATGTACAGGATAGGAATGAAGATAGATAGTACGGAGAACAATATGGATCGTGAAGCGATTACAAAGAATAGCTTACCAAAGCTCGCCCAATCATTCGTACCCGCATGAGTTGATGTAGCAGATCTTTTACTTTCACCAACAGCATCGGCATCTGTAGAGCCAGTAAAGGCATATACATATAGTAACACGCCAATTAATGCAATCGCTGTGAACAACCAAAGGAATTGACCGCCAAAGATGTACACCCCACCAGCAAGAAGCGGCCCCAGTGCAAAGCCAGCGCTGCCGCCTACGGCAAAGCGCCCCATAGCACTACCGATTTCATGAGATTGCGTACGCTTCACAAGGAGCGCCGCCTCAGGATGGAATAGTGCGGCCCCTACGCCAGCTAAAAGCGACAGGGCGAGAATCATTTCATAGCTCGTAGCTAGTGCCATAGAACTAATGGACACGAGAGTCACCGTAAAGCCGGCAGGAATGAACCAAGGTACGCGCCACCGATCGGCCACGTAGCCCAATGCGGGCTGCGCAATAGAGGCCACCACGGTGTTACAGAAAATAATGGTAGCCGATTGATAGTAATTAAGGCCAAAGTTAGCAATAAAGAACGGAATCAATGCGGCCAACGAACCTTGACCGAAATCATTAATACAATGAAAAATGGGCGGTCCGTACTTTCGTATAATACGTTTCATATAACCTCCTAATAAAACAGCTAATTTACCCTAAGATACAGAGATGCTTACTAGGGAACTAGCTTATGATTATGCCCGAAATAGTGTAAATAACAAATTATGTTCAAAATAAAAAGAGCAGATATAGCCAACACCTAATGCATGTGCCATAGGCTTGTTGGTCTATACCTACCCTAGTCTTTCATATGTTATATGGGAAGTACCCTACAATTATAGGCCAAAGCGAGCCATGATTGTATCAACATGTTTCAATAATTTATGCGGATCGAAGCATGCATCGATTTCTTCAGCAGTCATATATTTCTTGATGTTTTCATCAGATTTAAGACCTGTTGCGAAATCTTTGCCTTCAAGCCAGCGTTCCATAGCGTATTTTTGAACCCAACGATATGCTTCGTCACGCACTGCACCTTTATCTACAAGGTGAGTCAAAATTGTTTGGCTGAATACAAGACCGCCTGTAAGGTTTAGGTTTTTAAGCATTGTTTCAGGATATACTAACAATTTATCGATGGTGCGGATTGTTAAATGAAGCATGTAATTCAACGCGATTGTTGCATCTGGCAAGATTACCCGTTCCACAGAGCTGTGAGAAATATCGCGTTCATGCCACAAAGCTTG
Organism: uncultured Veillonella sp.; assembly: GCA_900552445.1. Classification (GTDB taxonomy): domain Bacteria; phylum Bacillota; class Negativicutes; order Veillonellales; family Veillonellaceae; genus Veillonella. Next base: position 3,439 of record URZS01000005.1, read on the forward strand.
GTCTTCGAAAGCAGATTGAGCATAGCCGCGAAGTAAGCGCGCCATACCGCAGATTCTTTCACAAGTGATAGGATTGCGTTTATGAGGCATCGCAGAGGAACCCTTTTGTTTAGGGCTGAAATATTCTTCCGCTTCGCGCACTTCTGTACGTTGCAAGTGACGAATTTCTTTGCCGATTTTATCTAATGTGCCGCCTACAACAGCGATAGTAGACAACAACTCAGCGTGACGGTCACGTTGTACGACTTGGGTAGCGATTTTAACAGGCTCAAGACCTAATTTTTCACATACGTATTGCTCTACGAATGGATCGATGTTGGAGTACGTACCAACAGCGCCAGACAATTTACCTACAGCAACGCTTTTACGAGCATGTTCCATGCGTTCGATATCGCGTTCTACTTCAGCCATCCATAACGCCAATTTCAAGCCAAATGTAGTTGGTTCGCCGTGGATACCGTGAGTACGACCAATCATAGGTGTGTATTTGAACTCAGCTGCACGGCGACGCAATACTTCGTGCAAGCGTTTCAAGTCACCGATCAAGATATCGCACGCTTGTTTCATCATGTAACCAAGTGCTGTATCTTTAACGTCTGTAGATGTAAGACCAAGATGGATATATTTAGCCGCTTCAGGACCTACGTATTCGCCTACTGCTGTTACGAAGGAAATGATATCGTGGTTTGTTTCTTTTTCGATTTCATGAATGCGCTCAACGTCGAAATCGGCTTTTTCGCGAATTGTTTTTGCCGCTTCTCTAGGGATAATGCCCAATTCAGCTTGCGCCTCAGATGCGAGGATTTCCACCAATAACATTGTGTCGAACTCGTTGCGCTCGCTCCAAATATGGCCCATTTCTTCTCGTGTATAACGTGGTATCATGATGTCTCCTTTGCATGATAAAAGCTTGATTTATAGGATTATTGTACCATATGTGAAAGCTCCCTTCAACGAAAGGTCAGTAAATTTCCGAATAATAATTATATTAAATTTACTAATCGTTCGTGTTTATTCGGGGTTCACTATATTAAAACCTCTATTTTAATCTTATATAGGTTAAGACCTCTATTCGGCCCTATTGGATACCTTTAGCTTTTCTTAACATTCGGTCCCACAAGAGACTTTCTTTCAGTTCGTATACTTCTATACCTTCATCTATGCGTTGAATGCGTTTAATCATTTTTGGATGAGTAATAAAGAGACGACTGAAAAAGCCCGTACTTTCACGATCATATAATTCACCATTTGCAAACATGCCAATTTGTTCAGTGGCAAGGCCTAATGCAACAAGACCCTCTCGCAACTCTCGCCCTAAACCGATGGATACGGCGTAGGCATCTGCAGCATACTCACGACGGCGACTATCAAAATAGTAGGTAATCCACTTCGGCAAGCGTAGTACATACTCCACCGCTGTAATCATAACAAGGAGAACTATTTGGATTATGCGAATGACGATATTAACAATAGGAATCAGCGCCAATATATTTAAGGCTCCATTTAAAAGTATAACGAGGTTTAAGATTAATTGTCCTAGTCGATCCATAGCATAGGTTATGGTCAAGTAAATCGTGTCACGGTTTCTTAAATCCCCCAATTCATGCGCCAAAATGCCGAGCAAATGTCGTTTATCTAACCCATTCAAAGCGCCTGTATGAATGGTAATATGGTTGATCCCTGAAGCAAAAGCATTGATATCCTCATCAGTGCGCATACGCAATGTCAAAGCATTTCTTGATACGCCACTACGTGCACATAATTCTTCTAAGAGTGGTTCAATATATTCAGCTTCTCCAGCACTTGGTTTTCTTTCACCTTGTAACAAATGAGCAAGCCAACTAAAGGGTGGCAAAAATAACCCGATAGCCACAATAATAGGTAAAGCAATAGACAAAATGATATATACATCTAACTTATCCACTAAATGTAGCGGTTTTATAAACCAATCCCAAGAAAAGGGGTGTACCAATTGTACGGCAGACTCCAAAATTGGGAAAAAGACAAATACAATAATGACATTAACGATATAGGTAAGAATAACTTGAATCATAGGCTCTCTCTTTACGTTCTCATAGGCTTATATAGCTATATACTAATATAGTAATAAATTAATTAAAGTGTATCATCGCTGTACATTGTGATATATAATAAACATACAGACTAAACCTATTATGAAGAATAGCTTATTTATAACTGAGCTTTATGATAATAGAAAAGATAACTATGTCCGTTATGGGGAGGCTTTCATGGCAAATTTAAATCGAAAAGAGCGCCGCGCACAGCGCAACGAATCTAACATTCTAGGTATTCTATTACGCTTATTCTTCGGACTCAGCTTTATTGGCTTGGCGATAGTATTATTTGGGGAATTTGATATCAATTATGCATTTTCCATCTTTACAGCAGATATCATCATATCCTTAATTTATGTCATACTCAACAAGTCTCGCATTACTACATCCTTAGCGGTCAACACAAATGTACGCGTTATCATTGCATTTCTTATCATGCTAGTAACTATGTTCTTCTACGCCTTTGCTTTATGGCGTGTCGATCAGTTTAGCGCATCTATGCAAGTCACATTATTTATCGGTGGTGCCATCGTATACCTTGCAGTATTCAACTCCACTAAGACAATGCTTACTAATCAAGATTAATATCATACAACTAGTAAGCTAGAAACAATACATAACACTCTACAAATAACTAAATAACACAAAATAAAAAGAGGCATATCTTACATACTTTTGTATATGATATGCCTCTTTATTGTCCTAGAATAACGGGAACTGCTAAGTAAACAGGTTCACCCCGTCGGTTAACGATGGATCCACTGCTTTTGATGATGCGCAGTGCTTCGTTTCGTACAGCTTCCGGTACATCGTCCACGATGAGTGGCGTATGTTCCCCAACGATGACATTACCGTTAACATCAAAGTTAACTCGTACTACCACCTTGCCTGTTACGACAGATGCTCTCCCCTGTTCTTGCACAGTCCGCAAATAGTCATGAGGATTAATATCTGGTTTTTGTAAAAGTGCTTGTTGCCCTGGCGTCAATAGACTCAATGCTAAATCAGATAAGAAGGATAAGTCACTAGATTCAGGCAATCCATTTCCAGTTGCATTTGGATCCGATGATACATTTTTACCAATAGGCGCTTTACTATTCTTGGAGGATTTTCCATCCTTAGAATCAGGGCCATGTGTAACTACCGCTTGCTCACTGCTACTCGTTTCCGATTCAATAGCCTTTGGAACGGCCCATTCTCGGCGCACACTAGATGCTGCTGTACTTTCACTTAACTCTTTAGTACGTTCATGCTCTTGCTTGCGCTCATCCAGTGAAGGATTCACCTTAGGAGCGGCCCCTGCGGGAGTTACATCCTGAAGTTTTTCCATGTGCTTCTCCACAGGTGTAGGCAGTTCCTCAACAGCAGCTACTCCTGTGTCGCTTTCACCATCATCAGGCAAATTAAAGCTAATTTCCGCCGCATCATGGGCAGCACCAGTACCTGCCATACCCCGCAAAGAAAGTCCCATACCAGAGATGAGGATAATTGTGATTCCCACGGACACTACGAAAGGTTTCAAATAATGCGATTCAAACATAGAATCACTTCCGTTCCGTAGCGACGCTAATATATTTAGCGCCATTCACCTTGAGCATGTCTAATAGGGCGATAACCTCGCTATAGTAAACATCCTTAGATGCGCGAATAACAAAAGCTTGTCGAGGAGCTTGTTTCACGATAGATTGTACCTCTTCGGCCAAGCGGTCGGAAGAGATTTCCTGATTGTCGATATATAGCGTGTGCGTTGTGGTAAGCGTAATCGTAATAGGCTCAATAGATTTTGCTGTAGATGTCGATGCAGATGGCAAATTGAGCGGAATTTGTTGCTCTGTATTCATGTACAGCGTGCCAACCATGAAGAATACCAACAAGAAGAATACGATATCGATCATGGGGATAATCATAATAGTCGGTTCTTTTTTAACCCCTAATGTGCGCCGTCTCATATATCATGTTCCTCGTTGTACGCATCGAGGATGTTGCCGCACTCATGCTCTAATGTAGTAATAGAATCGTTTACCTTTGCCGCACAGTAACTGTGAAAGCCAAGAGCGATAATCGCTACCGTCAAACCTGTAGCCGTTGCCACTAAGGCTTCAGATACACCGCCTGTAATGATGGTAGGCGCTCCAATATCGCCGCCTACTACTGCGAAGGCGCGAATCATACCTAGAACTGTACCCAACAGCCCTAACAACGGTGCCATCGTTACAATCATGCTGAGCCAACTAAGACCGCGTTTTAAACGCTCATCAGCGTAAGATACTACGTCTTGCAAACGGTTTTCTAAACCATTATAGTTCTTTGCACTGCGCATAGCGCGAGCAAATAAAGAACCAAGCTCCTCTGTGTCGCGCTCCAGAACACTTGGCAACATGACCCAAGATTGATTCTTCTCTAACACCTTATTAAAGCGACGCAAATCCTTAGTGAACTTGCGATATAACACGATACGCTCAATACCGATCATCAAAGCGAAAAGCAAAAAAATCACTAGTGGATACATAACAAACCCACCAGCTACAAATAAATGCGCTATACTACTCATACTAACCTCCAAAAGCCTTCTACCCTTTAGGCTCCATTAGGGTTAATTATACCACGTTTTACCGTATCAAAAAATAAGATATGCGACGTAAAAGCCACATAAATTAAGGATTAACATTGTATAAAAAGGCTGCACTAAAATGATATACATTCTAGTACAGCCTTTTACATCGTTAGCCTCTGAACTTGATTAGTCTTTTTTAATAATGTTTACGATGAAGCCACCTACGCCTAAAGCCAATCCTAAACCGCTACAGAACATACCGATAGAATACCACAAGGTGTAAGATTGGTTATTCGCAGAAATAGCCTTAGCCGCTGCTTGCGCATTGGTCGCATTTCTTGCAATTTCCAAATTAGCCGCCGCTGGATCTGGATTTAACAAAAGAATAGCAATACCAATAATCAGAACGACTACACCGATTGGTAATAACAGTTTTTTGCTCATTTGACTGTCCCCCTCTTAACATTAAACGGTGAGTATACTTTAATTATACACCGACTTTAGTAATTTAAAAAGATGAACTTATAGATTATCTAGCTTTTATTAGGTAATTAATAGTAATTATTTATTATTATACAGAAAAAGGCATAGTATCGATGTCCTACGGCGCTTGGCCAATAGCACATTTGATACTATGCCTTGTATGTATTTGATACTATTCCTTTTATGTGTTTGATACTATGCCTTTTATGTTATCGTAAGGACTTATCAAAGACGGTAATTAGTTCTTCTACGGCTTGAGATTCGCTCATTTCACCGTCTAAGACAGCATTTTCAACTTCCCCCATACGACCTTGAATGACTACATTGTTAAAGAATAGGTTGTGCAAGTGTTCGTCAATCATATCACGTACCCAACGGAGGGATTGTTCTTGACGTCGTTTTAAGAATACCCCGTTTTCTTTACCTTGTTCAGCAAATTCTTGGATTACATCCCACAATTCGTCGAGACCATCCTTCGTAACGGCTGAACATGTGTAAGCTTGGGTCTTCCATTTTTCCGTAGCGGGACGAATGTAATGTAACATCCGATCGTAATCGCTACGAGCGATGAGAGCACGCTTGAGGTTGTCCCCATCAGCCTTATTGACCACAATAGCATCAGCAAGTTCCATAACGCCTTTTTTGATGCCTTGCAATTCATCGCCTGCACCAGTTAAGACGATGAGCATAAAGAAGTCTACCATGGAGCGCACAGTAACTTCGCTTTGCCCTACACCAACGGTTTCGACGAGAATGATATCGTACCCAGCAGCCTCGCAAAGTAGCATCGTTTCTCTACTTTTACGAGCCACACCGCCTAGTGTACCACCAGCCGGCGATGGACGGATATAGGCTTCAGGATGTTTCGTCAACGTTTCCATCCGCGTTTTATCGCCCAAAATACTGCCTTTTGTGACTTGGCTTGTAGGGTCTACAGCGAGTACGGCCACCTTGTAACCAGCTTCAATGAGCATGTTACCAAAGGCTTCAATAAATGTACTTTTACCGGCCCCAGGCACACCAGTAATACCGATGCGCAACGCCTTGCCCGTACGAGGCAATACGGCTTGCAATACTTGTTGAGCTAGTTTGAAATGGTCCTTATTATTACTTTCTACTAATGTGATAGCCCGTGAAAGTATAACGCGGTCCCCCTGCTCGATACCGCGTACATAATCAGCGACAGTTAATTTCTTTCGCCGCTGTACGGGACGTACCGACGGAGCCAGATGAGCGGAGCTAGACAAGAGGCCATCATGCATTTCTTTGACGCCTTTCATCACGTGACACGCAAAGGTATCATCTTTCTTCGCATCTTCTGGCACCCAGTCCGGACGATACGTACTACCCTCGGCGTTTGCGTTTTTTACACCTAATTCTGGCGCCTTACCTTCACCAGTGGTAAAAGTAGCATCCTGTGTATTGCGCAATTCATCCGGAGTAGGCCGTTTGTTATCAGTCATGAGACTCGTCTTGAACGTGACTAGTCAATGTTTCTAGTAATTTTTTCGCCGCTACTGGCAAAACTGTACCAGGGCCAAAGATAGCCACTGCGCCATGTTCGCGTAGGAACTCATAGTCCTGAGCAGGGATTACGCCGCCGATGGCAACTAAAATATCTCCACGACCTCGCTTGTTGAGTTCTTCTACAAGTTGAGGTAACAATGTTTTGTGACCTGCCGCAAGAGAACTGAAGCCGACGATGTGAACGTCATTATCCACCGCATCTTGTGCTGTTTCTTCTGGAGTTTGGAACAAAGGTCCGATATCTACGTCAAAGCCCATATCCGCGAAGGATGTAGCGATAACTTTGGCACCACGGTCATGACCGTCTTGGCCCATCTTAGCAATCATGATACGAGGGCGACGACCTTCGAGTTCTTCGAAATCATCCGCCATTTGACGTACTTCTTTGATTACATCGTCATCTTCATATTCGCTGGAATATACGCCGGAAATAGAGCGGATAACCGCTTTATGGCGACCGCATACCTTTTCAACAGCAAAGGAAATTTCGCCCAAGGATGCACGCGCACGAGCGGCTTCAAGTGCAAGAGCAAGCAAGTTGCCTTCCCCAGATTCAGTAGCATTGGTAATCGCTTCGAGACAGGATTGAACCTTATCTTCGTCACGGTTAGCACGCAATTGTTCGAGACGACGAATTTGCGCTTCCCGTACAGCCGTGTTATCTACGTCGAGGATATCTAATGGATCTTCTTTATCTAGACGGTATTTGTTGATACCGATGATCGCTTCACGACCAGAGTCGATACGAGCTTGGCGACGAGCCGCAGCTTCTTCGATACGCATCTTAGGAAGACCTGTGTCAATCGCTTTCGCCATACCACCAAGGGATTCGATTTCTTGGATATGACCCCAAGCGCGACGAATCAATTCATCAGTCAACGCTTCTACATAGTAGGAACCGCCCCATGGGTCGATAACTTTACATACTTTAGTTTCGTCTTGGATGTAAAGCTGAGTATTACGTGCAATACGTGCAGAGAAGTCCGTAGGCAACGCAATGGCTTCGTCAAGCGCATTTGTATGTAGGGATTGAGTATGGCCCAAAGCTGCCCCCATCGCTTCCATACATGTACGAGCTACGTTGTTGAATGGATCTTGTTCTGTTAAGGACCAACCAGAGGTTTGGCTATGTGTACGAAGTGCCATGGATTTAGGATTTTCAGAGCCGAAGCTATTGATAATCTTAGCCCACAACATACGTGCTGCACGCATTTTTGCCACTTCCATGAAGTAGTTTTTACCGATTGCCCAGAAGAAGGACAACCGTGGGGCGAATTTATCTACGTGAAGGCCTGCATTTACACCTGTACGGATGTATTCGAGACCATCGGCCAATGTGTAACCTAATTCGATGTCCGCAGTAGCGCCCGCTTCTTGCATATGGTAGCCAGAAATGGAGATACTGTTGAACTTAGGCATGTACTGGGATGTATACGCAAAGATATCGCCGATGATACGCATGGACGTAGCTGGAGGGTAAATATAGGTATTACGTACCATGAACTCTTTCAAGATATCATTTTGGATCGTACCAGCCATAACCTTTTTATCAACGCCCTGTTCTTCACCTGCTAGGATGTAGAACGCCATAACAGGCAATACGGCGCCGTTCATTGTCATGGATACGGACATTTGGTCAAGAGGGATACCAGAGAATAGAATTTCCATGTCGAGGATGGAGTCTACCGCAACGCCCGCTTTACCAACATCGCCTACTACGCGAGGATGGTCAGAGTCATAGCCACGGTGTGTAGCAAGGTCAAAGGCAATAGACAAACCTTTTTGGCCCGCTGCCAAGTTACGACGATAGAACGCATTGGATTCTTCCGCAGTGGAGAAACCAGCGTACTGACGTACTGTCCAAGGACGAGTAACGTACATTGTGGAATAAGGTCCACGCAAGAATGGAGGTACACCAGCCATATAGTCAAGGTGTGTCATCCCTTCATAATCCATCTCTGTATAGAGAGGTTTTAGTTGGATTTGCTCCATTGTTGTATTATATAAATCTTCAAAGCTTTTTCCTGTTTCTTTTTGAAGTTCAGCAAGCCATGCATCGCGAGATGTCGGTGACTGCGTTCCCAAGCCAAGAGAGGAGAAGTCTGGATTTTTAAACATGAGCTCACATCCCTTTCTTATCTTGTAATGTATTCAAGATTTCGTAACAATTTGCACGAACGGAAATGAAGTCGTCTACGCCAGCTTCACGGTATACAGGCTCAAGATCCTTAGGAGGTGCCCCTGCCAAGATAACCGTTACATTCGGCATAGTTTCTTTCAATTCTTTCGCAAGTGGTGGTACTAATTCAGGATATGTATCATCTGTGGAACAGATAACGACAACATCAGCACCACTTTCACGAGCCGCCTTCGCAGCGTCAGCCGTAGTTTCATGGCCGTCATTTTTAATCACTTCAAAAGCACCTACTTCGAAGAAGCCTGTGGAGAAGTCCGCACGAGGTTTGTGTTGAGGAATTGGGCCCATATTAGCCAAGAATACCTTCACATTGTCTTTCGTACGTTGTTTATAGTTTTCAGTGCGCATGCGAAGTGCTTCAAATTGTTCAGTCCAGCGATGAGCCGTGATTGGTTCAATCGTTTCAGAAGAAATATCGCCAGCGTCTAAAGACTTACGGATTTGACGAATCGTCAACTTTTGTAACGCTCCAAGCTCGATGAGGCCAATCAAAGCGCCTGGCTCTGTCGTACTTGCTTCTAGGGTAGCCTGTGCTTTAGAAATAGCATCTGGCTCCGCACTTGCCAAGTATTCTTCAATTTGAGCAACCCGTTTTTGACGCAATGTTTCTTGATTTTCTGGTCTAGGATCTAATAGCTCTTCTGTCATGTTCGCATACATGTTGTTACCTACAGCCACATCTCTGCGGAATGCAAGGTTTTTGAAGCGTTCATCAAGAATAGCTTTAACTTGAGCTTGTGGATAGCCTTCTTTCAAAGCCGCCACGATGCCACCTTTAGATTCGATAGTTTGGAACTCAGCCCAAATTTTTTCACATAATTCAGCAGCCAGTGTTTCCACGTACCAAGAACCGCCTACAGGGTCCACAGGTTGACGCAACTCGAATTCAGTTTGCAACATAACTTGAATGTTACGAGCAATACGGCGAGAGAAATCGTCCGCTTTGCGAATTGGTTGGTCGAATGGGGATACTTCAAGGCTGTTCAAACCGCCTACAACGCCAGAGAACGCTTGTGTTGTGTTACGCAACAAGTTTACATATGGGTCGTATACAGTTTTTGTGAAAGCAGATGTTCTGCCGTGTACATGAACGGCACGGTCCGCTTCTTCAGCGCCAAACGCTTCCATGATGCGAGCCCAAAGTACGCGCAACGCACGCAATTTAGCGATTTCCATAAAGAAGTTTGCGCCCAAGGAGAAGGTGAACATCATGCTATTAGCGATGGTGTGAATATCGATGTTTCGTTGTGCCAGTTGACGCACATAGCAAACAGCTGTTGCCAATGCATAAGCTACTTCTTGTACATCGTTAGCGCCGCCATTAGCATATACATCACCAGATACGAGCACTGTTTTAAGCTCTGGAGCTTGTTCTTTAGCCCATACAACAGTATGTGCCATTTCATCAAAGGCTGTGTCTAAGGAAATGTGCAATGCACCGTCTTTAGCCCAAACGCCAACAGGATCTGCACCAACGAGACCTTTTAAGTCAGCTGTTTGTTTTTTAGAGCCTTTCACAGTGGCTGCCAACATACCAAGCAAGATTGCCGCAGAAGCGCCTGTTTCAATGTATAAAGGATTTTCTTTAAGATTGAAACGCTCGATCAATTGTTTGCAGTCATCCATGGTGGACAAGGATGTACCACCAACACCAACGGATGCGCCTACTTGCACATCTTGATCATGGCGTGTCGCTTCATCAAGACGGATGTTGTGGATGGTGCCGCCTTTTACAATTTCGTATAAACTTGCATGGTTAGCATCTTTAGGCAAGGAATCGTCTACGTACTGGGATACGCCCCAAGACTCTTTAATATAACCACTTGCCTTAGTGCCACGTAGGAACTCGCCTGCCCCAGGGTATACACCTTTTGGAATTTTTTCTCCATGCAGTGCAGGTGTGTAAATTGGCTGCAACGTAATACCTTCATAGGTTTTAGTGAACATCTTCTTGTGGAAGTCCCCACCTTTTAACGCCTTTTCAACTTCAGCCTGCCATTGTTCATACGTAGGTTTCTCAAATTCGTCAAAGGATACAGGTGCTAATAGATCGCGTTCTGCGTCCTTCGAAGTCTTTTTGTCAGACATATATGTGCCTCCTTTTCAACTCGAAACCATACCGAGAAACAGCGCACCGTACCTGCGAATTGTTATATCTATGAATCACTCGAGCTTTCCTATATTTGGATCACAACAACCTTAAATCTGTGTCCATTAATTCAATAATTATAAAGCCTGATTCATATGCTAAACAGCCACTTTCAAGGGCAACAAAAAACGTGCCACCCAAAAGTGACACGTAAGGTTTCTTATTGAAAGGTACGCCAAAAAAACACTGAAGCCAGCATACCCCAATCCCCTTCCTATCGCTCGTAGGTACATAACGGTGATTATCAAATAGGCAGTTCTCCTGGCTCGGGCTCATCACCTCGCTTTCGCCTTCCCAGATTTCTCCAGTGACATGAATGAAAGCAGGCTCGTCCTTACAGTGGCGGGACCGCATCGGCTTGTACCGATTTCTCTATTAAGTCTTGCGACACCTATTCTCTATATTCGTTGTTCTAAGTCCAATATAGTGTAAGATTATGCACAAAGTCAATGAACATAACAGTTAATCATAAGTAACAAATTTTAGGTTATAACTGAAAATCATATACAATAACCAAAACGCATAATTCTATTTTAAGTATTCATGGAATGGGTAAAAGTAGGTTTACTATTAACAACACTATACACACTATCCGCATGATATAATGATTTTATCAATACGAGGAGGTCGCATTATGAACGATATAAATAAAAAGGGGCTTAGCGCCACCTTACTGTGCTGTTTAATCTGGGGCTTACTCCCCCTATATTGGGCACTACTTAATCAAGTTTCTTCCTTTTCGGTACTATCGCACCGCATCATCTGGTCCGGTGTTTGGATGTTTTTCCTTGTTATCATCACCGGTCGTCAACAACTACGCATCGATATCCACTATTTACGCACCAACCTTACTCAATTAGGACTATTATTACTTGCGGCTATGCTGATTAGTATCAATTGGTTCACCTATATTTGGGCCGTTACCAACCAACACGTTCTCGATACTAGCCTCGGATACTATATCAATCCACTACTCAATGTATTGCTAGGTATCGTCATCTATAAAGAAACCTTGCTATGGTCACAAAAATTAAGCATCGCCATCGCTGTACTAGGTGTATCTATCATGACCTATGAGCTAGGCTCACTACCGATTATTTCCATTGTACTAGCCGTAACTTTTAGTCTCTATGGGGCTATCAAAAAACGCCTCACCATCCATCCATTTTCGAGTATTGCCATGGAGGCGTGGCTTATTACACCTATAGCTCTATGGTATGTGCTAACAGTAGATACTACATCATGGTCTTTTATTGAAAACATGACCTCCACCGGTCTACTACTCGTTTGTTCAGGCCTTACTACATACGTGCCCCTTATCCTTTTTTCCTATGGGGCTCGTTTATTGCCACTTAACGTGCTAGGATTCTTACAATACCTATCTCCAACTATGGGCTTTTTCTTGGCTATCTTTTACTTTGGTGAAAGCTTTGGCATACCTCAGATGATCGCCTTCGGTTGTATATGGATAGCCTTAGTATTATTCTCGTTATCAAGGCAAATTACAACGCGCATTAGCCTAAAAAAATAAAGTATATCTTATATCAACTAAAAAAAGGAGGAAATATGAAATTTATATACCCTGCCATAATCCATGATGACGCTGATGGTTTCTGGGCTGAGTTTCCAGACTTAGAATATACAAGTAGTACGGGCTCAACACTAACAGAGCTTGTAACTAATGCACAAGAGGCAATGGAACTGTATATTTTAGGAGCCCTAGAGGATGGACAAAGCTTACCTACTCCAACCTCTATTCGCGACTTACCATGCACAGATACCACATATCCTACATTAGTTCAAACAGATATAGATTTAGCTAAAAACAGTAAATCCGTAAAGAAAACCTTAACCATTCCTGCATGGCTAAATGATAGAGCGCTTGCGAAAGGTATCAATTTCTCCCAAATTCTACAAGAAGCATTGGTGGAGAAAACAATGTAAATTTACATCATCAATTGCTTAGCAAAATTAAGACTACTGTCCACGCAATAACTGCTAAGGTGAGTAATATGATACAAAGCATCCACAGAATTATTACGAAATAGAGCAATAATTTTAGTACATATAATACATCAAACCATATACTATGACGATCTTCTAATCGCGCCATATATTCGGAGAGATGGCGCACCATAAATGGGGCTTTCGCATTAGGATTCAGCTTCTTCCAGTACAGCATAATATACGGCGTTACAAAACAACCTACCAACACTAAGTATGTAAGGAATAACGGTGTTTCTATATCATGTTGGGACATAAACCCTGA
>URZS01000006.1 GCA_900552445.1 uncultured Veillonella sp.
TTTTATACAATATACTTTTACTATAGTATACATCATAAAGATGAAAATTTCAAAAATATAAACTAAAAAACGAAGTTACTAGCTATAGAAAAATTATTAAATAATAATCAATCCATAGTTAGTAACATCGTTACTTTTAACTTATAGTAAAGTCGTATATCATTGTAACTCATCTAATGTGTCACGAAGTTGTGACATTTCATCAAGAGCCTTTGCAACGCCTTTAATAACTGCATATCGCGGAGATTCTACTAAATATGCGGCAATACCAACAGAGCGAGTAATAACGCGATCCAAACCATCGATAAGAGCACCCCCACCCGTTAGGATGATACCGTGATCATTAATAGCAGCCACAAGTTCAGGCGGTGTTTTTTCTAAAATAGATTTAATGCCCTCTAAAATATTCATCACTTGTGCCTCTAAAGCACGCTGAATCTCTAAAGAGTTCACCGCTACCATCTTTGGTAAACCAGAGCTCGCATCGCGTCCACGTACCTCTATAGTACGTTCCTTAGCACGGCGATCCACAGTACCTACAGAAATTTTAATCTTTTCCGCTGTTAATGGTCCAATGACAAGGCGCTTCTTCCGGCGAATATAACGAATAATAGATTCGTTAAAAGAATCTCCACCTATACGGAGAGATTCACTTACAACCACACCTGTATCGCAAAGAACGGCAATATCAGTGGTACCACCACCAACATCAACAACCATAGCGCCTACTTGCTTAGCATCGTTGAGACCAGTCCCCATAGCAGCCGCCAGTGGCTCTTCAATAAGAACAGTCTTTTTAGCACCAGTTCTAAGCAAAGCCTCTAAAATGGCGCGCTTCTCTACCGGTGTAATACCTGATGGAACACATACGATAATCCGTGTTTTCATCAATCGAGAAGCAGGTACAACAGAGCGAATAAAGTACTTTAACATGAACTCTGTCATATCATAATCTGCAATAACACCGGCTTGAACAGGTCGAATGACAGATATCCCCTTTGGCGTACGACCTACCATGGAACGAGCCGCCTCACCGAGGGCAAGAATATCCCCCGTTTTATCATCTCGAGCGATATAAGCTGGTTCATCAAGCACCAACCCCTTACCCTTAGCAAAAATGAGAATGCTGGCAGTCCCTAAATCGATACCTAAATCAAAGTTCAAGGATCGATTCAAACGCCCCATCAAATCCCCAACTTGCTCAGGACGAACCAAGCGCTTTAACGTCATGGCAGGCGTAGTTTTAGCAATAGCTACGGTTTCACGACTACGGCGCTCTGCACGGCGCATTTTTGTGACCTTAACCATGGCCTCGCGCATATTAGAAGCTAAGTGATTCGCTTGTTTAGCTACACCTTCGGAAAGTTTCGTAGACTTGCGCTTTGTTCTACGCAAAGGCTTACGAGTCGTGCTCGCCTTAGAATTTTCAACCTTTGCAGCACCTAGGTTTTGTTGCTCGTTGTATAAAGCCGGCCCTTTAGAGCGCCGGCTTCTTTTCTTATTATTCTGTTTTGGCTCTGTACTCTTATTCGTCAACCCGAACAATATCAGCACCTAACCTTTGCAATTTACCTACAAAATCATCATAGCCACGGTCGATATGATGTAGACGACCTACCTCAGTTCTACCTTCTGCAGTCAACGCAGCACAAACAAGAGCTGCACCAGCGCGCAAGTCAGTAGCATTTACTACGGCACCGTGCAAGCGTGGCATACCTTCTACAATCGCTTGGCGATTGTCGATATCGATATGAGCCCCCATCTTACGAAGTTCAGCTACATGCATGAAGCGGTTCTCAAATACCGTTTCTGTTACCGTACTTGTACCTTCTGCAATCGTAGTAAGCGCCATAAATTGAGCTTGCATATCTGTTGGGAAGCCAGGATATGGCAATGTTTTAATATCAACAGCTTTAATACCTTTACCAGTGCTGATAACGCGAATACCGTCGATTTCTTCCTCCACAGTAACTCCAGCTTCTTTTAATTTAGCTACTACTGGTTTCAAATGTTCTGGCAACGCATTTTCTACGAATACATCGCCGCCTGCCATAGCCGCTGCAATCAAGTATGTACCAGCTTCGATACGGTCAGGAATAACCGTATGAGTAGCACCATGCAATTGAGGTACACCTTCAATACGGATTACATTTGTACCAGCACCGCGGATATTGGCGCCCATAGCGTTCAAGAATGTTGCTAAATCAACAATTTCAGGCTCTTCTGCAGCATTTTCGATAACGGTTTTACCTTCCGCCATAGAAGCAGCCATAATTACATTCTCTGTAGCCCCCACACTTGGGAAATCCAAATAAATTTGAGTCCCTTTAAGTCCTTCCGGAGCATGAGCATATACATAATCTTCAGTAATTTCAATTTTAGCACCTAAAGCTTCAAAAGCTTTTAAGTGAAGGTCGATAGGACGTGCGCCGATAGCACAGCCACCAGGCATGGAGATTTTAGCCTCTCCTTTACGCGCCAATAGAGGCCCCATTACAAGGAAGGATGCACGCATTTTGCGTACAAGTTCATAAGGAGCTTCCGTAGCAGTCAATGTAGACGCATCGAAAATGATTTCATCATCTGCTTCATTACGAGTGATTTTAACCCCTAAAGACTCGATAACTTGGCAAATCGTACCTACATCTTCCAAATTTGGAATTTCAAGTAATTTACTAGGCGTTGATGCTAGCAAAGTACCGGCAATAATAGGGAGTACCGCATTTTTAGCACTACTAACACGTACACGGCCTTCCAACCGATTGCCACCTTGAATGATTAGCTTTTCCAACAGAATTCCTCCTACACTTTATATCGATCATCTTGTATAAACTACAAGACGTTGTATTTATAACGTCATATACTAAATGTTATTATACTATTTTTCGATATATCTCATCAAGAGAATGTGAGAAAATACTGAGAAAAAAGCCCCTCTTTTTTTGAATGGTTTCACCAAAAAATTTTGTTAAATTTTTAGGTCCCATTCATGTAGAGGGGCTTCTTATTATTTTGCTTTTAAGGATTTCAATTTGTCATCCATATGTACTGTATCAAGGAAGCGCACAGTACCAGTTTTAGAGCGCATTACGATAGTATGTGTACGCGCACCACCTGGGAAGTATTGAATTGGGTTCAATAGATTACCACGTGTAATAGCTGTCGCCGCAAAGATAACATCATCAGTGCGAACTAGATCATCCAAAGTAAGTACTTGGTTTACATCGGTAATACCCATTTCATGGCAACGACGAATTTCTTCGTCAGTTTCTGGTTTTAAGCGAGCTTGCATGTCGCCGCCTACACATTTTAATGCAGCAGCAGCCAATACACCTTCAGGTGCACCACCAGTACCAACAACCATGTGTACACCAGAACCTTCGATACAACATTCCATAGCTGGGTTAACATCACCGTCGGAGATGAGCATAATACGAGCACCTACTTCGCGCGCCTCTTTCATCAAACCATAATGACGCTCACGATCGAGCATAACCAACGTAATTTCATCTACACTACGTTCCATTTTAGCAGCTACATTTTTAATGTTCTCAGTCAAAGATTTTGTAATATCGATTGCACCTGCACCGCGAGGACCAACACAAAGTTTCTCCATGTACATATCTGGTGCATGTAATAAGCCACCTTTTTCAGCAATTGCCATAACTGCAATAGCGCCATTTTGACCTTTGGCAATTAAGTTTGTCCCTTCAATAGGGTCAACTGCAATATCTACTTCTGGACCACCTGCACCTACATGTTCACCAATGTAAAGCATAGGAGCTTCGTCGATTTCACCTTCGCCGATAACTACAGTGCCAGAAATGCGAACAGAGTCAAAAGCTTGACGCATAGCGTCTACAGCTAGACCATCAGCTGCGTCTTTTTGACCTCGGCCAAGCAAACGACCACTGCGCAAAGCGGCTGCTTCAACGACACGAGCAAATTCCAAAGATAATGTACGATCCATAATGGGCCTCCTTATAAGTCCTCTATGTTTTGATATGACTCCTACCAAGAGTCTTTACTTAACTTATTGATTAGCTTGTTTCCAGTCTTCCATAAACTTTGCAAGGCCCGCATCAGTCAAAGGATGTTTCATAGCTTGCATAAGCACTTTAAATGGAACGGTTGCAATATGAGCACCCGCTTTAGCACATTGAATGATGTGCAACGGTGTTCTCACACTAGCAGCAATGATTTCAGTTTCAATTTCATGAATACCGAAAATATCTGCAATATCTTGAATCAATGTAAGACCATCCATGCTGATGTCATCAATGCGACCAACAAAGGGACTAACATAAGTAGCACCTGCACGAGCCGCCAACAACGCTTGGTTAGCAGAGAAGATTAAAGTCACATTTGTTTTAATCCCTTCTTTGCTTAAAACTGCAACGGCTTTAAGACCTTCAGGCGTCATAGGTACTTTAATAACTACATTAGAGCCTAATTTTACAAGCTCATGTGCTTCTGCGACCATGCCTTCAGCATCAGTGGAAATAACTTCTGCACTAACAGGACCTTTTACAAAATTGGCAATTTCAGAAATAACTTGCTTTAAATCCCGTTTAGCTTTCACGATAAGAGATGGATTTGTCGTAACACCGTCAATAAAACCAAAAGCGTAGGCCTCTTTAATCTCATCAAATTCTGCTGTATCAATAAAGAATTTCATAGAATGCCCTCTCTTATTTTGCAGGTGTAATGACTTCAACGCCACCCATGTAAGGTACTAAAACTTTTGGAATCACTACGGATCCATCAGCTTGTTGGCAATTTTCCAAGATAGCTGCCACTGTACGTCCTACCGCAAGACCAGACCCATTTAATGTATGAACAAATTCAGGTTTGCCTTTTGGACCACGACGGAATTTAATATTAGCACGACGAGCTTGGAAGTCAGTCATATTGGAGCAAGAGGAGATTTCTCTGTACTTGCCTTGTGCTGGCATCCATACCTCTACGTCATATGTTTTAGCAGAACCGAAGCCCATATCACCGGTACAAAGTGTAATTACACGGAATGGTAATTCTAATAAACGCAATACTTCTTCTGCATTATCTGTCAAAGTTTCTAATTCTTTGAAAGAGTCTTCAGGTTTAGCTAATTTTACCATTTCAACTTTGTTGAATTGATGTTGACGAATAAGACCACGAGTATCGCGACCTGCAGAACCTGCTTCAGCACGGAAACATGCAGTGAATGCAGTGTAGTATTTAGGTAATTCCTCTTCGCTCAAGATTTCACCACCATGGTAGTTAGTCAATGTAACCTCAGCAGTAGGAATCAAGAAATATTCTGTATCTGCTACATGGTACATATCTTCAGCAAATTTAGGCAATTGACCAGTACCAGTCAATGTTTCACGAGTTACCATGTATGGAGTCATCATTTCAGTATAGCCGTGTTTGTCTACATGAAGATCAACCATGAAATTGATCAAGGCACGTTCTAAACGAGCACCTAAACCTTTATATACTGTGAAACGGGCACCGCTCATTTTGCCGGCCCGGTTAAAGTCTAGAATATCAAGACTTTCACCTAAATCCCAGTGAGCTTGCACTTCAAAATCAAATTGACGTGGTTCGCCCCATTTGCGTTGCTCTACGTTCTCCTCTTCATCAGCACCAACTGGAACAGATGAATCACACATATTTGGCAACATTAACGCTGCATCACGCAAATTAGTTTCTACTTCCCGAATACGGTTATCAAGCTCAGCGATTTCGTCGCCTACCTTTTTCATTTCTGCGATTTTATCATCCGCATTTTCTTTATTGCGTTTTAATTGGCTAATCTCTTCAGTTACGGAATTGCGAAGCGCTTTTAATTCTTCTACCTTACCAATCAACTGACGACGTTCATCATAAGCGGATACAAAGGTTTCCAAATCGCCTGTTGTGTGACGATTATCTAAGTTTTGTTGCACTAAATCAATATTTTCTCGGACAAATTTTAAATCTAACATGCTATAAACCTCATTTTCCAACTATGCTACGTACAATATATTCAATACGTTTAAGTATACCATATATTGGTGTATTTATCATTAAATTATACGTTATATACTAGTCTTTTCATCAACATTTTTACTACTCATCATCTTCTTCGTCTAGCAAATAATCTTTCGCCATCCATTTGCGAGTGCCTGTGAAAGAAATAGTTACCCACTTCTCTGTGGGATTACCGCCGATTTCTTGGTCAATTTCGTTGCGAATTGCATCAATTTCAGCAATTGTCTGATATGGGAAGTTCTTGCGAACTAAAATATCAATCTCGATGATACGAGTATTACCATATACTTGCACACTCGTTACATAATCTTTGAAATTATATTTCTCCATAAAACGATCCATAATTTCTTGTACTTCATTATGTAATGAAGATGGTGCCCACCCCAATATTTGCTTCATAGATGGCACAATAATATGAAAAGCAGACGGTACCATCTGTACAGCTAATACAATTAATACAATAGGGTCAATATAAGCTGCCCATTCAGCATACTCCGAGCCTTCTAACATGGTAGCTACCACAAAGCTAATCAAAATAGCGGCCTCTAGCAAGGCATCTACATACCAACTTACGTTATCAAACTTAATCAAGTTAGACTGTAAACTTTTATTAATACGACGTACATATAAATAATACGCAGTATCTGCAATAGTAAAGAATATAGCATAATAAATAGCTGGTCCAAAGTCTACATGACGACCACCAGATAAGAGGTCTGTAATACCACTTGATAAAGCATAGATGACGATAAGTAAAATAAAGAAACCTTCTACTGCTAACACAAGCGGTTCAAATTGCCAGAAGCCAAACTGAAATCGCTTACTTGTTTCTCTAGCTACAAGCTTTGCAGTCATAAGCATCATAATCTTAATAACTACATCCACGAAGGAAAACACACCATCTAATAAGACTGCACTAGACCCTGTAACAATCCCCATTATAGTACCACTAACTGCCACAAGTGCCATCAAGGCAACAGACTGCATTAATAACTTTTGTTCAATAGAGCGCCTTGCACCTAATATATCCATTAAGTCCCCCACTTTCTTAATTTTTACATCTTTTTATTATACACCAAGTACATTGATACTCAAAAAGCAGCTGATTTGAATGCGTTTCAAATCAGCTGCTTATAATGTATCAATATTCTTTTTCTATAAGGAGTATATTTTCAATTTCATGGTATACGTTTAATCTTTATTGTATACGTGTTTAATCCTTATTTAGTACATAGGCTCTGGAGCTACTTTGCCAGCTACATAGCGTTCTACGATGTATCGATCATCGCCTACGTATAGCCAGCGTTCCAACCGCTCTTCTAAGGAACGTTCATTAGGATCAAATAACGTCGTATCATCGATAACAAGAGCATCAAGTTCACAACCTTTTTCAAAGCTACCCACCTTACCGAAGAACTTGCCACCGCCCTTTGTAGCCATATAGAAAGCTTCACTCAATGTAAGTGGCGCATACGTTTGATCGACTTCCACCCATTTCATCTTGGATAATCCAATGGCTTCTGTAAGAACCTTCGCCATAGATACAATATGTCCACCAGAAATATCGGAACCTAAGCCAATAGGTATTTTCCGTTCATACAATTTACGAATCGGTGCAATGCCACTAGATAAATTTACATTTGAATACGGGCAATGAGACACCATGGTTTGTGTTTCTGCCATGCGGTCCATTTCTACATCACTTAAATGAATACAATGAGCCACCACTGTCGGAACCTTCCCCATAAGATGATGTTCATAGTACACATCTGTATAATTAGCCGCCTCAGGATGTAAGGCTGCTACCCAGTCAATTTCACCATGATTTTCAGACAAGTGCGATTGAACTGGCACATTATACTCTTCTGCCAAGTTACCTAAACCGCTCATTAACTCGCTTGTACAGGATGGAACAAAACGAGGGGTAATAATTGGCTTTACTAAAGGACCAAATTGAGCTGATGCTTCTAACCAAGCTTTAGTATCAGCTAGGGATTGATGTGTGTCTTCAATCAAAAATTCCGGACTGTTGCGGTCCATGTTGACCTTGCCTACATAGGCAAACAAACCTGCTTTTTGTAAGAGCTCCATCAATACTAATGTACTATCTTTATGAATCGTACCAAACAAGATGCTTCGCGTCGTACCATTTCGCCATAAGTCGTGAACAAAGGCGCCATATACTAAACGAGCATACTCTTGATCACTAAACTTTGCTTCCTCTGGGAAGGTATACGTTTCAAGCCAAGGTAAGAGTTCCTTATCCATACCTAAACCGCGATTACAATATTGCGGTGCATGAGCATGAGTATCCACAAAACCTGGGATGATAAGATGATCACCATAATCCGAAATCGGATGTTCTGCATATGCTGGTGGTATACTTTCACCGCAATGAACAACTACACCATCGACGGCAATAACATAACCTTGTTGAATCGCTACAAATTCTGATGGCCGTGGTGTATATAAAATATTTCCTTTTAGAATAATTGTTGAATTCATATAACCTCCTCGCATGTTCAGGATTATAGATGAGTCGTTCTATACCACATGCTAGATCAATTTCAATCATTATACAATGCTATATGATTCATAGTATAGGTCTATTAAATGGCAAAGTGAATAATAAATGCCAATGTCATGATATACATAATAGGATGAATTTCATGACGACGACCTGTAGTCAATTTAATCAATGTATAAGAGATAAAGCCGAAAGATAAGCCTTGAGCAATACTAAATGTTAAAGGCATAAGAAGAATTGTTAAGAATGCTGGCAATGCTTCTGTAAAGTCAGTAAAGTCAATATGTGTTACTTCACTCATCATAAATACGCCAATTGTGATAAGTACCGGTGCTGTCGCTTGTGGTGGCACCAATAAGAACAATGGTGCAAAGAACAAGGCTACCAAGTACAAAAGACCTGTTACAACGGCTGTAAGACCTGTACGACCACCGTCGGCAACGGCTGCCGCACTTTCAATGTAAGAAGTAACTGTAGAAGTACCTACAACGGCACCTGCTGCAGCACCAATAGAAGTACATAACAAAGCTTTGTCTAAACCTTCGAACTTACCATCTTCATTGACCAAATTTGCTTTTCTCGTTACACCGATCAATGTGCCGATATTATCAAACATATCTACAATAGTGATGGAGAAAATGATAGAGAAAATACCATATTTAATAGCACCCATTATATCTAGTTGCGCAAATGTATCAACTGGAACTGGTGGCACCAAGTTAAAGATATCCGCACTTGTAGCAGGCATCTTAGTTAAGCCTAAGGCCATTGCTGCAATTGTAGTGATAGCCATGCCGATTAGCAAGCCGCCTTTAACTTGTTTTGCAAGCAAAATACTAGTAATAAATAAGCCTAATAAAGTCAATAATACAGCTGGATCTTGCATATTACCTAGTGTTACAAAGGTAGCATTATTAGGTACGATAATATGAGCATTTTTAAAACCGATAAAAGCAACGAATAAACCAATACCTACACCAATAGATGTTTTCAGCACTTGTGGAATACCATCTACAATTTTGTTAAGAACTTTAGTAACCGTTAAAATAACAAATACTGTACCGGAAATAAAAACAGCACCTAATGCAGTTTGCCAGCTAAGACCCATGGCGCCACAAATAGTGTACGAGAAGAACGCACTGAGACCAAGTCCTGGTGCTACGATAACAGGAACATTAGCCACTAAACCGATAAGCATGGTCGCAAAAGCTGTTGTTAACACAACCGCTGCCACTGCACTAGCATGCGGCATGCCTGATACAGATAATAAGTTTGGTATTACTGCCAGAATATATACTGACGCAATAAACATCGTAATACCTGCAAAGAATTCAGTTTTCACTGACGTGCCATGTTGGGTTAACTTGAAAAAGCGATCAAGAAAACCATTTGCTTCATTAGTTCTTTCGTACTCCATTGAACTCATCTCACATTCCTCCAAACTTTTAGAAAAGAAATAAAATAGATAAATAAAAAACGACTACAAGAGCATCATGAAGAAGCTCTTGTAGTCGTAAATTTCGGCTTACGCTAGAAAGCCTTGACCCATCCCGTCAAGGTTATACAAGATTAGCAATATGTCTATACAGTTAATCCTTATCTGCTATTTACTATTGATAAGGCTAAATAAGAAATTTTCATTTTATGAATTTTTCTCATATTTATTATGCTAATAATAGAATCTATGCACTTAGTATAAAGTTATTTTTATACACTGTCAATAATTATTAATAAAAAAAAGGCTCCCTACTCAAAGAATAGGGAGCCTTTATATGTTAGATTATTCAGCTGCTTCTTCTTCAGCTTCAATATGCTTAGGAGCTTCTGGTTTCATCAATGGGAACAACAATACATCGCGGATGGATGCAGAGTCCGTTAAGAACATAACAAGACGGTCGATACCAACACCTAAACCAGCTGTTGGAGGTAAACCATATTCAAGAGCTGTAACGAAGTCTTCATCCATACGGTGAGCTTCATCATCGCCAGCTTCACGTTCTTTTAATTGATCCAAGAAACGTTGTTTTTGATCGATTGGGTCATTTAACTCGGAGAAGCCGTTTGCCAATTCACGACCATAAATGAACGCTTCAAAACGTTCTGTAGCCAATGGGTTTTCACGACTTGCTTTAGCAAGTGGAGAAATTTCCTTTGGATGACCATATACGATAGTTGGTTGAATCAAGTTTTCTTCTACATAATCTTCGAAGCAAGCATTTAAGATTTTACCAATACCATCGTTATCTGTGTATTCTACATTCAAACGATCTGCAATAGCACGAGCTTCTTCAACAGTAGTTACTGCATCAAAGTCTTCACCAGTGTATTTTTTTACACCTTCTGCCATTGTGATACGGTTCCAAGGTGGAGTCAAATTGATTTCAGTACCTTGGTATGTGATTTCTTGTGTACCTAGAACCTCTTGAGCACAGTAGGACACAAGGTTTTCTGTTAAGCGAATTGCATCCTCTACATCGCCATAAGCTTGGTAGGATTCAATAGTAGTGAATTCTGGATTATGACGATTATCGATACCTTCGTTACGGAAACAACGGTTCATTTCGAACACGCGATCCATACCACCAACGATTAAACGTTTGAGGTACAATTCTGGCGCAATACGCATGTAGATATCAATATCGAGCGCATTGTGATGTGTAATGAACGGACGAGCTGCCGCACCACCAGGGATAGCATGCATCATTGGTGTTTCCACTTCCATGAAGCCATCACGCATCATGTATTCACGAATTTTAGCAACGATTTGGGATCGTTTAACAAATGTATCACGCACTTCAGGATTTACAATCAAATCAACATAACGCTGACGGTAACGAAGTTCTGTATCTTTTAAACCATGCCATTTTTCAGGTAATGGACGTAAAGATTTGGATAACAATGTTAATTTATCGACTTTAATTGTAACTTCGCCTGTATGAGTTTTAAATACGTGACCTTCGATACCTACGATATCACCGATATCGAGCATTTTTACGTATTTATAGTTATCTTCGCCCAAGACATCTTTACGGAAGTATACTTGAATATCGCCAGATTTATCACGCACGTTCGCAAATGCCGTTTTACCATGGGAACGAATTGTCATCAAGCGACCTGCAATAACTACAGGTTGACCATCATATTTCAAGAAGAAGTCATCTTTGATTTCTTTTGCATGATCTTTTACAACAAAACGTTGACCAAATGGATAAATGCCATCTGCTTCGTATTCAGCCAATTTATCGCGGCGAATTTGCATTTGCTCATTCAGCTCTTCTTGTACATTTTTAATTTCTTCACTCATGTTATCGCCTCTTCGTCAGTAAATGTAAATTATTGGATTGCTAACACTTTGAATGTTACAGGACCATCTGGTGTGGAAACCTCTACTTCATCACCTTTGCGTTTGCCCAAAATAGCTTTACCTACAGGAGATTCGTTAGAGATACGATTGTTAAATGGATCCGCTTCAGAGGAACCAACGATAACATATTCTAATTCATCATTGTACAGTGTATCTAATACAGTTACTTTGCTACCTACGGATACAACATCACCTTTTACGGATTCGTCGATGATTTTCGCAGTGTTAATTTTATTTTCTAACTCTACAATATGACCTTCGATGAAAGCTTGTTCATTTTTTGCATCATCATATTCTGAGTTTTCACTGATATCGCCATATTCAATAGCTGTCTTAATACGTTCAGATACTTCGATACGACGTACAGATTTATAGTACGCTAATTCTTCTTCTAATTTCTTTAAACCGTCGGCGGTAAGTAATGTTTCTTTTACGTCTGCCATGGGTACCCCACTCTTTCTACATATAAATAATAAGAAAAAGTGCCATAGTAAGATGACACCTTGTCTTTTGTTTCTAAATTATCTCAATCATTATATAAAAATACTATTCATTTGTCAATCTGACTACATGGCAGCCAGTATGTTACGGTATGATTCCAACTCATTATGAAAGCTTGTTACAGTATGAATTGTATTCACACGATTGCGCCAATATGCAGATTCAGGCAGTCCCTTCATATACCACCCTGCATGAGTTCGTATTTCCTTAACGGCCATACTTTCACCCTTATATTGGCATAACAAATCAAAATGTTTTAATAGCATATCAAGACGCTCAATATCTGTAGGCGCCGGTAATATTTCACCAGTCGCCAAATAATGGTGAATACGACCGAAGATCCAAGGATTCCCCTGTGCACCACGGCCAACCATTACCGCATCACAACCCGTTTCATCGAGCATGCGCTTCGCATCTTCAGGCTCTACTATATCGCCATTACCAATAACCGGTACAGACACAGCCTCTTTTACAGCCTTAATATAAGACCAATCAGCATGACCACTGTACATTTGCTCCTTAGTACGACCATGTACAGCAATAGCTGCCACACCTGTTGATTCGATGCGCTTAGCAAATTCCACAACATTGATAGAATCACTATCCCAACCGATGCGCATTTTTACGGTTACAGGCACATCAACGGCCTTAACTGCAGCCTCAGCTACACGAGCTGCTAAATCTGGATTTTTCATAAGCGCAGAACCATCACCAGAAGAAACAACTTTTTTAACAGGACAGCCCATATTAATGTCTACAATCTCTGCCCCCGCATCGGCTACAACCTTAGCTCCGATTGCAATAGCTTCTGGATTGGAACCAAAGATTTGCATAGATACAGGACGTTCTACCTCTTCAATACGCAACAATTCATGGGTGCGTTCATTTTTATATTTAATGCCCATGGCGCTAACCATTTCGGTGCAAACCAAGGCGGCCCCATGCTCTTTAGCAAGTAAGCGATAGGCAATATCGCTTACCCCTGCCATAGGCGCTAATATGGCTTGACCATCAATTTTGACAGCCCCAATTTGCCACTGTTTATTATTCATATAATTCTATATCCCCTAACAAAAAGGGTACAGCATAAGCTGTACCCGAATGTACACTACTTCGTTACATATACGTAACTATATTATAGTAGCATTATTTATTTCTTTCGTAAATAAGGCGTAAACCTTCTAATGTAAGCATTGGTTCTACATGGTCAATACAGTCTGTAGCACTGCTGATAAGCTGTGCCAAACCACCTGTAGCAACTACAGTTACATGATTTCCCATTTCCGCTTTCATACGAGACACGAGGCCTTCTACTTGACCTACATAACCGTAGAACATACCAGATTGCATAGAAGACACCGTATTTCGGCAAATGACTTGTCCTGGGTCTCTCACATCGATACGAGGTAATTTGGCTGCCCGTTGGAATAAAGCTTCTGCAGAAATTGTTACCCCTGGAGTAATAACTCCGCCCACATAATCGCCATTACCTTGTACTGCACAATAGGTAGTTGCCGTACCAAAGTCGATAATAATCAAGTCACCCTTGTATTTTTCATGAGCTGCTACAGCATTTACGATGCGATCCGCACCGACCTCACGGGGATTATCATATTTAATAGCAATACCTGTTTTAGTACCAGGTCCAACAATGAGAGGATTCACATTAAAATACCGTAAGCATACCCGTTCTAATGTAGGCATCAATGGTGGTACAACTGAGGAAATGATAATATCTTTAATATCTTTCACATCCACTTTCCGGTCGTGGAAGAACAAGTTCATCATCAACATGCCATATTCATCAGTGGTCCGAACCCGATCCGTGGAAATACGCCAGTGCCCCACAAGCTCAGTCTTGTCGTATACACCGAGAACAATATTGGTGTTCCCCACATCAATCACTAATAACATGAATGCCTCCTATTTACGCGGACGAATTGATACGTCCCCTGCCATAACACGTTTAACAGTCCCATCCGGGATTCTTACTAATAAATTACCATCTTCATCAATATCGGTTGCTACCCCTTCATAGGTATTACCAGGAGCACGAACCTCTATGTCTTCACCGAGAGTCACCGATAATTGACGCCATTCATTGAGAGTTTCCTCAAAGCCGCTATCAAGAACATCATAATATTGCTGCTCTAAGGATTCTAATATAATTCTAAAAGCTTCCGTCCGCTCAATATCGATCCCTTCCATCGTGAGGGATGTAGCAATTAATTTTAATTCTTCTGGCAGTTCTTCTTGTTTCGTTTTAACATTGACACCAATGCCCATCACAATATGAGAGATTTCCTCCATAGAGCCGGACATCTCTGTTAAGATCCCTACCAATTTACGGCCATTCACTAGAATATCATTAGGCCACTTAATACCCGCATCAGTGAGCCCCATTTTATGGAATGCCTTTGTTAATGCCACTGCGGCCATCAAAGTGCACTTTGGTGCTTCTACAGGCGCAAAATCAGGGCGCAAGATAAGACTAAACCATAGACCTTTACCAAATGGTGAATACCAGCCACGAGATAAACGACCACGACCAGCTGCTTGCTCTTCTGTAACGACAACGGTACCTTCTTCAGCACCTTGTTGAGCTAATCGACGAGCTTCTAGGTTTGTAGACTCTGTAACATCCATATAAACATATCGTTTACCAAACACATCGGTCTTTAAGATTTGCTTCATGGCCAATGGACTTAACAAATCAGGTTCCTCCAATAATCGATACCCCCTCTTGGTATAAGATTCTATTTTGTAGCCTTTTTGACGTAACGCCTTGATATGTTTCCAAATTGCTGTGCGCGAAACATGGCATGCTTCGGACATATCTTGTCCCGATACGAAACTACCTTGGTTTTGTCTCAAGAATTCTAGCACTTCATCACGCATAGTTTAGAGCCCCTTTCTTTGTCAACCTAGGTTTACAATTCGATTGTACAAGTGTCCCCTATAAAATGCAAGGATTATTTATAATAATTAATGGTATAATACTAATAGTATTAAGTTAT
>URZS01000007.1 GCA_900552445.1 uncultured Veillonella sp.
TGTTAACTATATCATACGTACTTGTATTACTCAATAAAAAAGCAACCCCAAATGGGGTCGCTTTCAGTAAGCCTATGCTTATCAAGAAATTACTACAATAATCTCTTATTTCAACCAGCTCATCAAGTTGCGAAGTTCTGCACCAACTGGTTCGATTGGATGGTTAGCAGCTGCTTCACGGTGTTCTTTAAGGAATTTTTGACCGTTTTTGGAGTCAGCCAAGAATTCATCAGCAAATTTACCGGATTGGATATCAGCCAAGATTTGTTCCATCGCTTTTTTAGTATCTGCAGTGATTACGCGAGGACCTGCATGGTAGTCACCGTATTCAGCAGTGTTGGAGATGGAGTGGCGCATTTTTTGGAAGCCACCTTCGTAGATAAGGTCTACGATCAATTTCATTTCATGTAAGCACTCGAAGTAAGCGTTTACAGGTTCATAACCAGCTTCAGTTAATACTTCGAAACCAGTTTTAATCAATTCAGTAACGCCGCCGCACAATACAGCTTGTTCACCGAAGAGGTCAGTTTCAGTTTCGGATTTGAAGTTAGTTTCCAAGATACCGGAACGGCCACCACCGATACCGGATGCCCATGCTAATGCAACTTCTTCAGTGTCGCCAGATGGGTCTTTTTCTACAGCGTACAAGCAAGGAACGCCGGAGCCTTCTTGGTATGTACGACGAACTAAATGACCAGGGCCTTTAGGAGCTACCATGAATACGTTTACGTCTTCACGAGGAACGATTTTGCCAAAGTGAATGTTGAAGCCATGAGCGAACGCCAAGTACGCACCTTGTTTCAAGTTTGGCTCAATATCGTTTGCGTAAACGTCAGCTTGTAATTCGTCTGGAATCAATACCATAACGATGTCAGCACCTTTAACTGCTTCTGCAGTTTCTTTTACAGTAAGACCTGCTTCTTCAGCAGCTTTCCAGCTAGAAGAGCCACCGCGAAGACCGATTGTTACGTCCATACCATTTTCTTTCAAGTTCAATGCATGAGCATGACCTTGGGAACCGTAACCTAAAACTGTAATTTTTTTGCCTTCCAATTTGCTCAAATTACAATCTGCATCATAATAAACTGTAGTACCTAAAATTTTACCTGCCATATTAGACAACCTCCAAACATATTCAATAGAATATAGATCAATATATACTGTACACAATCTAACAAATTTTTGCAAGATGTGGCGTACATTAATTTAGTATCAGTAAGCTAAGTTCTAAGCCTCTGATAACAAAATTTGATAACTACCGAACAATCACCCACGGGCGATCATCCTTCCACACTACTTGTACGGGAATACCAAACACATCGGATAGATTTTCATCTGTTAATACTGAGTGTTTAGGCCCCGCATGTATCATCTTGCCCTCTCGCAAGATGGCTACATGTGTAATCGCTGGTAGTATCTCTTCAATTTGATGTGACACATAGATAATCGGTGTCTGTTGCTCCTCAACCAAGTTAGCTACTGTACGCAAGAATTGTTCTCGCGCCGGTAAGTCTAATCCAGAGCAAGGCTCATCCAAAATTAGTAAATCTGGATTTGCCATGATGGACCGTGCCAATAATACACGTCGCTGTTCCCCAGCGGACAAAGTATGGAAGCGATGTCCTTCTAAGTGGCTCAACCCAAACTCAGCTAATAATTGCATACCTCGCTCACGCACCTCTGGTGCAACCTCTTGGTATATACCAATGCTACTGAAAGCACCAGAAATGATGACATCCTCTACCACTTGCTTATCCAAGGTAGACTGAAACTGCCCCAGAGCAGAGCTGACAAAGCCTAATCTCGATTTGATTTTAGGCCATGCATATTTCCCAAATTCATGACCGAAGACACGCAAGGTGCCCGTCGTCGGAATTTGGTAGGCCGGTATCATGCTGAGAAGCGTCGATTTACCAGCCCCGTTGAGCCCTAAGAGGGCCCAATGTTCACCTTCCTCTATATGCCAATTTACATTATCTAGGATATGTCTGCCATCACGACGAAAGCAAACATTTTCATAATGGAGTAATTCATTCCCCACTCTATCATCTCCTACATTTTTTCTCCACGGCTCATCGCTGTAATACCAGTTTTTGCAATTTCAAGAATACCATAGGTTTCCATAATTTGGATGAAACCGCGCAACTTTTCAACACTACCGATGACTTCAATAATCATGGACGTAGGAGAAATATCAAGTACATTGCCGCGATATACATCGGCAATTTGTACAATTTGAGAACGTGTTGTAGCGGTCGCTTTTACCTTAATAAGCATCAATTCACGACATACTACATCATGATCTTCAAAGACTTTAACCTTTACAACGTCAATAAGCTTGTAAATTTGCTTTTGAACTTGATCTAAGATGCGGTCATCCGCCTCAACGGTGAGGGTAATACGCGCATACCCCGGCTTATTAGTAATGCCAGAGGTCATTTTTGTAACGTTAAAACCACGACGATTAAAGAGTGCCAAAATACGTGTACCAATACCTGGTGTATTTTTTGCAATTACTAAGACTTGATGTTCTTTAGCCATTATAGCACCCCTTTCTTACCCATCATGCCGCTTACAGTGCCGCCTGCTGGAATCATTGGCAATACATTGTCTTCACGCTCAACGCGACAATCTAGGACAATGCTTTCATCAGACGTAATGTAAGATTTAAAATCTTTATTGAAAGTTTCTACATTATCGAGACGAGCCGCTTTCAAATTGAATGCATCAGCCAATTTCAAGAAGTCTGGACTCATTTCCAAATCTACATAGGAGTAGCGACGATCGTTAAAGATTTGTTGCCATTGACGAACCATGCCAAGGTAACCATTGTTGATGATTACAATTTTGATTGGCAAGTTGTATTGACGAACCATCATGAGTTCTTCGCAAGTCATTTGGAATCCACCATCACCTACAACAAGAACTACTTGTTTCTTAGGAGCCCCAACTTGTGCACCAATAGCCGCCGGTAAACCATAACCCATAGTACCTGCACCACCAGATGTAACGATGGTATGAGGTTTTTTATGTGTTAAGAATTGGGCTGCCCACATTTGATGTTGACCTACGTCAGAAACGATAATGGCATCATCTTTCACAATTTTATTAAGCTCAGCTAATACATATTGTGGATGCAATTCACCATCAGTAGATTCTGGAATAGCAATAGGATACTCCTCTTGCCACTGGCGAATTTGCTCAAGCCAAGCTTCATGTTTTGCGGGCTCCACGAGTGCGTTAAGTTCTGTTAATACTCGTTTCAAATCGCCTACGATAGGCACATCGATAGTAACGTTCTTGTCGATTTCAGCTGGGTCGATATCGATGTGAATGATCTTAGCTTTTTTACAGAAGAAATCAGGATGACCTGTAATGCGATCGTGGAAGCGAATACCTGCCGCAATTACAACATCTGCCTCATCTGTACTATTATTAGCCGCCACAGAACCGTGCATACCTACCATACCAAGCGCCAATTCATGGTCCCCAGGGAAACCACCAAGGCCTACTAAAGTATTTGTTACAGGAATATGAGCTGTTTCAGCCAATGCTTTAAGCTCATCTACAGCACCGGATTTCAATACGCCAGCACCAGCTATGATAAGAGGACGCTTTGCATTTTTAATGAGTGTAGCAGCCTTCTTAATTTGACCTTGATGACCTTTATACGTTGGATCATAGCCTTCAAGTTGAATCGGTACTTCATATAATTTATTGTATTCTGTCATGGATATTTTTTCTGTTTGAATATCCTTTGGAATATCGATAAGTACTGGACCTGGACGACCTGTACCTGCAATAAAGTACGCTTCTTTAATGATGCGAGGCAAATCATGAATATCTTGGACAAGATAGTTATGCTTTGTAATCGGCATTGTAATACCTTGAATATCCGCCTCTTGGAAGGAGTCCTTACCGATGAAAGGACGACCAACCTGACCAGTAATGGCTACCATTGGTACGGAATCCATGTACGCAGTCATAATGCCTGTTACGAGATTTGTCGCACCAGGACCAGACGTAGCAAGACATACACCTACACGACCAGATACGCGAGCATATCCGTCTGCTGCATGTGCTGCACCTTGTTCATGACGAACGAAATAATGTTTAATTTCAGGGAAGCTATAAATTTCATCGTAAATTGGAATTACTGCGCCACCTGGGTAGCCGAACATATCAGTTACGCCAAGGCGATGCAATGTTTCAAGGACAATGCGTGCCCCATTGATTGTTTCTGCGCTCATAGGAACCCTTTCAACCAGCTATTCAGACAAGGTCTCGCTGGAATTTAAACGTTTAATAATGTAACCATTATTTTTGAAAGTATCAATAATCTGTTGGATGTGTTCTTCACCATTTGTCTCTACTGTTACTTGCAATTCCACTTCATGGAAGCGGTCAAGGTTTTTAAACTGATTGTGATCCAGCTTAATTACGTTTGCATCCGCATCTGCCAACATTTGAGATACAGCTACCAATTGACCTGGTTTATCAGGCAAGTTAACGGAGAAGGTGAAAATACGACCACGTACGACAAGACCTTTATTAATCATAGAGGAAATAGTCAGTACGTCGATATTACCACCGCTGACGATAGCCACAACCTTTTTACCAGTGCAGTTTAATTTTCTAAGACCTGCTAATGGTAAAATACCAGAGTTTTCTGCTACTAATTTATGTTTTTCTACGAGTAGCAAGAATGCTTCCATCAACTCGTAATCAGAAACAGTAATAATATCATCTACATATTGTTTGATATATTCTAATGTAGTTTCTCCAATTTGGCGTACTGCGGTACCGTCCGCAATAGTTGCCACTTCATCAAGGGGAACTGGATGGTCAGCCTTTAACGCCGCTAGTGCACTAGCAGCACCTTCTGGTTCTACACCGATAATCTTGACGCGCGGATTTTTTAATTTAGCTGCTGCTGCAATACCAGATACGATACCACCGCCCCCAACAGGAACGAGCAAGATCTCCGCATCAGGAAGCTCTTCAAGAACTTCAAGGGCAATCGTACCTTGTCCTTCGATTACATCTTCATCATCGAAAGGATGAACAAACACATAGCCGTGTTCTTGTTGGAGCTCTATCGCCTTTTGGTAAGCTTCATCGTAAATCTCGCCGTGTAGTACGACCTCTGCGCCATATTGTTTTGTCGCTTTAACCTTGATGAGAGGTGTATGTTTTGGCATTACGATGGTCGCTTTGATACCGAGGCGTTTTGCGGCAAGGGCCACACCTTGTGCGTGGTTGCCAGCAGAGGCAGCGATAACGCCGCGCGCCTTTTCCTCTTCCGTCAATTTTGCAATTTTATTATAAGCTCCACGGACCTTAAAGGAGCCTGTTATTTGCAAGTTTTCTGGCTTGATATATACATCATTGCCACACTCGTCAGAAAACACATCACTATGAAGCAATTTTGTTTTTACCGTGATTGTGCTTAATCGCTCACGAGCCTCCATAAAATCATATAATTTATGCATCTGCACCATCTCCTCTAGTTAGTATTAATGAAAGTCTACTATTAGTCTTCAAATACTTCGATAGCACCTTGTGCTGCAGAGGATACGTGAAGAGCGTATTTTTTAAGGTAACCAGTTACATTGGATTTGAATGGTTTCAATGCCGCTTTACGACGAGCGATTTCCTCATCGGATACAGCCAATTCCAATTTACCGTTCGGAATATCGATGTTGATGATGTCACCATCTTCAACAACGGCGATTGTGCCACCTGCGGCTGCTTCTGGAGATACGTGACCAATGGATGCACCACGAGTAGCACCAGAGAAACGACCGTCAGTCAACAAGGCTACGTCTTTATCTAAACCCATACCTGCGATCATAGATGTTGGTGTCAACATTTCACGCATGCCAGGACCACCTTTAGGGCCTTCGTAGCGGATAACTACCACGTCGCCTTTTATGATTTTACCGCCTGTAATAGCTTCAACTGCTTCTTCTTCGCTGTTGAATACTTTAGCTGGACCAGAGTGAACGAGCATATCTGCATCTACAGCACCAGCTTTTACAACGGAACCATCTTCCGCAAGGTTCCCTTTAAGTACAGCAATACCACCAGTTTCGTGAACTGGATTATCCCAAGGATGAATTACATCCTCATCAGCTACATACGCAGCCTCAGCAATTTCACCTTGTGTTTTAAGAGCTACTGTTTGACATTCTGTATGAAGACGACCATTTTCTGCTAATCGTTTTAATACCGCAGATACGCCACCTGCTGCGTACAAGTCTTCGATGAAGTAGATCCCAGATGGGGACAATTTAGATAATTGTGGTGTAATTTGAGCAATGCGATCGAAATCGTCTAAGGACAAAGGCACACCTGCTTCATGAGCGATGGCTGGCAAGTGAAGCGCCGTATTAGAAGAACCACCTAACGCCATATCAAGAGCTACCGCATTTTCAAAAGCTTCGCGAGTCATAACATCTTTTGGACGAAGATTCGCTTTTAATACTTCTACTGCTTGCATACCTGCTAATTTAGCAAGACGTAAACGTTCAGAGTATACAGCAGGAATTGTACCGTTACCAGGAAGGCCCATACCAAGAGCCTCTGTTAAGCAGTTCATAGTGTTTGCTGTGTACATACCAGAGCAAGAGCCACATGTAGGACATGCATTATTTTCAATGCTTGCCAACTCTGCGTCGCCCATTTCGCCAGTTTGATGTTTACCTACTGCTTCGAATACGTCGGACAAACCAATTTTTTTGCCTTTATGAACACCAGCGAGCATGGCACCGCCAGACACGAATACAGATGGAATGTTAAGGCGAGCCGCCGCAATTAACATACCTGGTACTACTTTGTCGCAGTTTGGAATGAATACCATCGCATCGAATGGTGTTGCCATTGCCGTTGCCTCAATGGAGTCAGCAATAATATTGCGTGTAACCAAGGAGTATTTCATGCCGATGTGGTTCATTGCGAGACCATCGCAAATGCCGATTGTATTGAACTCGATTGGCACACCACCTGCGTTGCGGATGCCGTCTTTTACGGCTTGTACAATATTTTTCAGGCCTACGTGACCAGGGATAATTTCATTGAAAGAGTTCGCAATACCAATGACTGGTCTGCCCATTTCTTCGTCAACGAAACCCAGAGCTTTTAGCAAAGATCTGTGTGGTGCACGTGCTACGCCTGTTTTTAAATTGTCACTTCTACAACTCATGTTAATCTCCTTACTTTTGAAAGCATCCACTTGGACGGCTTTCATAACGCATAAAAAAAGACGATTCCTATGAATCGTCTTAAAAGTTTACAAATGATATTCCTTTTGTTTACAGAATTCCTATATACATAAATAGACCTATGTACCCCTTGGAAAATATACACATAAGAAACAAACTATAAAGCCAAAATCTTATTGATTGTATATTAACCCATTCGCGGAACTTCTAAGACAAAAACGTGTTAAGTTGTTGTTCATAATTCGAATGTCATTAATAATCACGACTAGCGCAATAATCAATAAGCTAATGACTAAACCTAACATGTTTCCTCCTAAAATAATCTGTAATATTAATCACGGAATAATAATAACACGTTACATTATCCTGTGCAAGATAATTCGCTATAAATTCTATAGATTTACTATAGTTTTTTTATGAAGTTCACCATACAAAAAAGCTATAGCAAATCTATTTAGGTATAAAAAACGTTGCCATAACAAGAAAAATCCCCCACCGCAGTGAGGGATTTTTATATTATAGGATACCAAAGATCCACATACCAAGGGCGCCGCCCCAGAAGTGAATGAGGAAGCTCACCACGGAAATGGCAAGACCTACGCGCCACCACGTACCTTGCGGTACATAACCAGCGCCAAAGAAGATCGGCGTTACACCAGAGCTATAGTGAGTTAATGTACAACCAGGGCTGTTCATCAAACCAAAGAGCAAGATGGTAAACGGAATTGGTGCACCCATCGCCACAAGAATGGCTGCAAAGGCGGAGAACAATGCGGTAATACGCGCCGTACCACTAGCGAAGAAGTATTGGGAGTATACAAAGGTTGCAGAGATAATAAAAGATGCCCAGAACCAGTCGATGCCTGCAAGATGTTGGCTAACAAAATCTGCAAAGACGGCTACTACACCGAGTTTACCGAGTAAGCCTGCCATGCCAACCAGAGTGCCCATCCAAATGAGAATATCCCAACCAGTACGCTCACCTAGGATATCATCCCACGTAAGGGAACCCGTTACGACACATGCAAGAACACCCATCATAGCAACTACCGTTGGGTGAAGCTTCGTCCAAATCGCAGTAGCCCAAAGCAAGATACAAAGCACAAAGATAATAGCTACAGAAATTTCTGCTTTTGTAATAGGACCAAGAGCATCTAACTCTTTTTGGGCCATCGCCGCCGCTTGTGGTGTTTCTTTAATTTCTGGTGGATAGATTTTATAGATGAACCAAGGCATCAAAATCATACAAATCACACCAGGAATCACGCCCGCTTGGAACCATTCCCACCAAGAAATATCGTAACCAAATAATTTTGCCCCTAACGATGTAATGAGCAAGTTACCACTACATGCAGTTAAGAAGATGGTTACAGTAATGGTGTTAATGGTATGAGCTGTCGTCATCAAGTACGCCCCGATGCGACGAGCTGTCTTGCCATATGGTTCAGAATCAAAGGCTAACGAAATATTTTGCACGATTGGAAATACGATACCGCCCCCACGCGCTGTATTAGATGGCGTCGCTGGAGAGATAATCAAATCAGTACAAGCTAATGCATAGGCTAGTTTCAAAGAACTTGTACCAAAAGAACGAATCAAAGTATAGGCAATGCGCTTACCAAGACCAGAATTAATAATACCTCTAGAAAAGAATACGGCCGCTACGATAAGCCACACATTCGCCTCTGCATAACCACCTAGAGCTTGCACCATAGTAATAGACTTTGTCGTTACCGCCGCAACGATACCAAAGAGTGCCATAATGCCAGTCGGCCAAGGGCGTAAAATAAAGCCCACAATGGTAGCCGTAAAGATAGCTAATAAATGCCACCCTTCAGGCTTAATTGCCTCCGTGTGAGGCAAGAACCAAATCACTAAGCCCACCAAAACGGTAAGGGCCGCACGCGTAAAAGTATTCATAGAACCTCCCTATCAAACTACACAAATCAACTATTACAGTTACAGTTACAGTTACAGTTACAGTTACAGTTACAGTTACAGTTACAGTTGATTATAAAACGATATGGCGGTCATCACACATAACCGCCATATATATTAGCAACTTTCTAAGAATTCTTTGATCTTAGGATTTGCCTGTAATGTTTCCATTTCTTCTGGAGATAATAATTTAACCTTATCCCGCTCTTGGTTTACCAAGCATAAGAAGCCAATATAGTCCCCTTTATTAGCGCGGAACTGATGAATTGTCTTGCCTGGAATTTCAATGAAATCACCAGACTCAACATCATGGATTTCGTCGCCTAATAAAAGTTGACCTTTGCCGCGGAATATCATAACCATATGCGTATGCTCGTGATATTCTAATGTGGAATAACCACCTGGCAAACATTCAAAATAACGGAATTGGCATGGAATATCATAAGCACCATCGTATAGTACTTGACGTGTTACATCTTTAAAAGGACTACCATCTTGTTTATATACCAAGGTGTCAACGCCATCCCACTTGAAATTTATAGCATCAAACTTGCGTATCATATATTACCTCTTCATACAAAAAAGTGCTGCATCGAAACAATGTTTCAATACAGCACCAAAGGTTCGATTATTTGAAGAAACGTTTCAAGGTTCCCATTAAACCATGACTATGTTGTTGTATCCCATCTGCAACGCCAGTTACTTCAAAACCAGTTTTTTCAATGGCCGTAGAAATAACCTCTACAGCAGTTTTAGTAGGATCAAAAGAAATTGTTACAGTTTTATCGTCCAAATTTACTTCTGAACTCAATACGCCTGGTAGCGCAAGAGATGCCCCTTCTACTGCTTCCTTACAGTTGTTGCACATCATACCAGGTACATTAAATACCTTGGTTACAACGCCATTTTCTTCGCCACAACCACAATCTTTACACATAGTGATACCTCCTATTAATCGTTAGCTTCTTTATGTTTGTCGTCGTTCTTAGCCCCTGCTGTTACATCGATAGTAGTCGCTTTTTTAACGGCTTCTTTCGTTTCGTCAACAGCCTTTTTAGGCCCAGAAATAGCATCCTTAAACTCATTGATGCCTTTGCCAATAGCTTTGCCCACTTCAGGCAATTTACCAGGACCGAAGATAACTAGAGCAATCACTAATATAACTATTAATTCAGGTGTTCCTATAGACCCCATATGTATCTCCTTTATTATATCTAATACTTACACTCTTTAGTGTACATCATCATAGGCAGACTTGTCCACATACCAGGTGATTGCTTCTTGTGAAAGCACTGCACCAGGCAATACGCGACCAATACGTTTTTCCCAAGGTAAGTCCTCATAGTCCTCCCGTTGGTACAACACCTTTGTAAGTGCCGTTTTCTTGCTTTCACCGGTCACAGTGAACCAAACAGCATCGGATTTAGCAAGGAAAGAAAAGGTCATAGAAATACGTTCCCATACCTTGCCATCCTCTACGGCCACTACCTCTTGATCTGCCACGCGAAGTGCATGAGAGCCTGCGAACAGTCCCGCCGTATGACCATCTTCACCTAGATCGAGCAACGCTAAATCAAGACCAGATTTCTTGCAAGCCTTGAGCACATTCTTAACCTCTTTCTGATATTCCTCAGCCGCCTCGACAACGGTTCTAGAATCCGTATTGATCGGCAAGAAATGGGCCGCCCCTTTTGCCTTACAGAGCAAATGCGGTTTAACGCGATTAAAGTAATTATCCTCGTGAGCCTGCGGCAAGAAACGCTCATCAGTCCACATAAAGAATACACGCTCCCAGTTGAGGCGTTCAATATATTCAGGGGAATTGAGCAATTCTAATAAACCATTAACAACAGTGCCACCTGTGATACCAACAATGCACGTTTCCGTGCGGCTGATCTCTTCATTGGTGAAAGCAATGAAATCCTCCGCTAATGCTTGGACTACATCACTAGGACTGTCATAACATTTAATTGTATCTTGAGCCATGTAATAA
This sequence comes from uncultured Veillonella sp., assembly GCA_900552445.1. Taxonomy (GTDB): domain Bacteria; phylum Bacillota; class Negativicutes; order Veillonellales; family Veillonellaceae; genus Veillonella. The sequence goes on from URZS01000007.1 coordinate 11,155, forward strand.
TGACCTCCTAAAACTATTATAATAGTACTATTATATACACTTTTGCATCGTAATGAAAGCAAAAACCGATGTAACTCAATATAGGGAGCCACATCGGTTCGAATTATATTAGTAACTGCTTATAAATTACATGATATTTAGTACAATTACAAGAGGATAATTATTATTTTTGACCAAATTTAGGACGACGACGCTCTGTGAAAGCTAGAACCCCCTCTTTGAAGTCCTCAGAAAGACCTAATTCACATTGCTTTTCTACTTCAAATTTCTTGTATTCTTCCCAGCCAGCTAAGAAGCTATTCCACATCATTTCCTTCATAACGCGGTAAGATTGTGCAGGGCCTTTAGCTAACTTCTCTACAAGACGTCTTGTAGCCGTTTGTAAATCTTCTAATTCACAAACTTTATATACAAAGCCAAGTTCTTTACCTTTTTCAGCAGATACGGCTTCACCAGTCATAACGATATGCATAGCACGATTCATACCAATGGAGCGAGTTAATAAGAATAAACCGCCTGCATCAGGAGCAAGACCTACGTTTACGAAAGCTTGAATAAAGCGTACGTTATTAGCAGCTACAACAAAATCGGCAGCTAACGCCATGTTAAAGGCCGCACCTGCTGCAGCACCTTGAAGACTCATGATAACAGGTTTAGGTAAACGTTTCAGAGCCATAGAAATCTGAGCTACTAACTCAACGATTTCAAACAAAGACTCTGTATCCCCTTCGTTTACAGCGCGTTCCATTTCTGTTAAATCGCCACCAGCAGAGAATACCTTGCCTTCTGCATTGATAAGCAATGCACGAACACTTTCATCTTTATGTGCTTTATCTAAGACCTCAAGAATCTCCTTGCACATCTCAATATTAAAACCATTCGCCACAGTTGGACGATTAAATGTCAACGTACCAATGCCGTTGTCCACTACATATTGAACTGTATTATAAATCATATGATTTCTCCTATATAAAATCTATTTTCGAAAAAATTCGATTATTATATATCTATTATAGGAGAATTAAATGTCCCTGTAAATGATAGAATTACATAACCCAATAAATTCAAAATAATACTGTTATCCTATAAGGCAAAAACTAAAAATAAGCCCTAAGCTAGAAGGTATAAGCTAGAAGTAGTCTATAATGCAAAAACACCTGCAGACATTGTCTGCAGGTGTAGTAACCTGTATTCCAAATATTAACGTTTGGAGAATTGGCTTGCTTTGCGGGCTTTTTTAAGACCGTATTTTTTACGTTCTTTCATACGTGGGTCACGAGTCAAGAAGCCAGCTTTTTTCAAAGATTGACGAAGTTCGCCATCTACGTCCAATAACGCACGGGAGATACCGTGACGAATTGCACCAGCTTGACCGGAAGGACCGCCACCAGCTACAGTTGCAATAACGTCGTATTGTTCAACTGTGTTAGTCAAATTCAAAGGTTGTTTTACGATCAATTCCAAAGTTTGGCGACCGAAATAATCATTAAGTTCACGTTTGTTAACAGTGATTTTACCTGTGCCCGGTACCAGACGAACTCTAGCAACGGAAGATTTTCTACGACCAGTGCCGTAATATTGTGCTACTGCCATTATATGTTCCTCCCTCTAGATTATCGTACGGAAATTTCTAATACTTCTGGTTTTTGAGCTGCATGTGGATGCTCAGGACCAGCGTATACGTTTAATTTACGGTATTGTTGTGCACCCAATTTATTTTTTGGAAGCATACCACGAACTGCCATCTCAACAACACGTTCAGGTTGTTTTTCAAGCATCATAGCCAATTTAGTGAAACGAGCACCACCTGGATAACCAGAATGACGGAAGTATTCCTTTTGCTCTAATTTTTTACCAGTTACGCGAATTTTTTCTGCGTTTACAACGATCACATGGTCACCAGTATCTACGTGTGGTGTGAAAGTTGGTTTATTTTTGCCCCGAAGAACTTTTGCAACTTCGGCAGCAAGGCGTCCTAAAGTTTTACCTTCAGCGTCAACAACATACCATTTCCGTTCGATTGTGTTCGGATTGGCCATAAATGTAGTTTTCATGCTGCATATCCTCCTAATAACGTCATAATTCTACCAAAATCAGCTTGTCCTTTGCTTCCGGGGCTAATGGAAACACGACTAAAGCTTACTCAAAATAGTATACAGATTTTGGTGTCCTATGTCAATTGTTTTTTACACTGCTATAGCCCATTAACAGCAACATGTCATAAAGAAAAAACCACCCAATTCTGAGTGGTTTTCCCATAAGCGCCAAATTATTTGGAGTACAATTCGACGATAAGTGTTTCGTTAACTTCGATAGGAAGTTCTTCACGTTGAGGAAGACGAGTGAAAGTAGCTTTGAAGCCTTCCAAGTCTTTTTCAATGTAAGGAAGTTCGAAAGAACGAAGTTCTTGGAAGTTAGTTTTGAACATTTCGTTGTCGCGGGAAGCTTCACGAAGTTCAATAACGTCACCTGGTTTGCAGGAGTAGGATGGAATGTCTACACGACGACCATTTACCAAAATGTGGCCATGGTTTACCATTTGACGAGCTTGACGAATGGAGTTACCGAAGCCGATGCGATATAGATCGGAAGAGCACACGTCTGAACTCCAGTCACGAGGCCGATGCGATATACAAGGTTATCAAGACGTTGTTCCAAAAGGATCAACATGTTTTCACCTGTAACACCTTGCATTTTTTTCGCTTTATCATAATAGCGTACGAACTGGCGTTCTAGCAAGTTGTAGTAAGCTTTAACTTTTTGTTTTTCTAATAATTGTGTGCCATACTCAGACATTTTTTTCTGACGTTGGTCTTTTTTGACGCGATTCAAGGCTTTTGCGTGACCGAATACGTTCACACCAAAGCGACGACAAAGTTTGAATCGAGCCTCTCTTCTCGTTGCCATGTGATTATCACCTCATAAGATTAAAATAAAC
>URZS01000008.1 GCA_900552445.1 uncultured Veillonella sp.
TCAACTGGGAACATTAGAAACGGTAGCCGGTGTAGCTGGTGGAGTTCGATTTATTCCTCATCGTAAAGGGTCTCAAGCCAATGATATTTTACGAGATGTACAAGCTCGTTTAATGGAGCCGGATCGTATCATTCCGGGCGGTTTTATTTATATGTCTGATATTCTCTATGACTGGCATGTAATGACACGCCTTGGGGAAATTATTATGACTCGCTTTATGGATCGCAATCCAGATTATATTTTGACAGTAGAAACAAAGGGGATTCCGTTAGCTGTCATGGTAGCGCGAGCTTTCAATAAACCTCTTGTTATTGCCCGTCGTGATAGTAAGGTAACTGAAGGTTCGGCCATTAGTATTAACTATGTAACAGGTTCTTCTGGTCGCATTCAAACTATGACCCTTACTAAGCGTGCTATTCCACCGAATGCTAGAGTTTTGATTATCGATGATTTTATGAAAGCAGGTGGCACTGCGAAGGGATTAAAAGAGCTTGTCCTTGAAATGAGTGGTATTGTTGTGGGGACCGGTGTTTTAGTAGCAACGGCAGAACCAAACCCAAAATTAATCGATGATTATGAATCACTGTTTACCTTCTATGGTATTGATGAAAATACAAAGAAAATAAGTATTGAACCAGTATTTGATGAAGAGTAAAGATTAATATTAAGCACATCATAGGCTAGTATAATAGTTTTATATTGAATATTGGCTAATGGGTTATAAAATGTAATTAATATTAAAATGTCAGACATATAAGAGATAATAGATAGGAGATTACTATGAATATTGCAAGCCTCATTTTAGCTGCTGGTAAGGGTACGCGTATGAAGTCTAAATTGCCAAAGATATTGCACAAGGTTGGCGGCAAAGCTATGGTAGAGCGCGTTCTTGAAACAGTTCAGTCAATCGGTACAAATCGCGATGTGGTCATCGTAGGTTTTGGTGGTGATGCAGTACAAAATTATTTAGGTGATCGCGCTGAATTCGTTCGCCAAGAAGAACAAAATGGTACAGGGCATGCCGTAAAAATGGCTCAACCAGTACTTGGTGATTATGATGGCACAATCTTATTGTTGTGCGGTGATACTCCACTCGTTACAAAGGAAAGCTTAGAAGCTCTTTTGGAGGAGCATAAAAACTCTGGTGCAGCTGCTACGATTTTAACAGCACATATGCCTGATCCAACTGGTTATGGTCGCATTATTCGTAATGAAGCAGGTTCCGTAGTTCGCATTGTAGAACAAAAAGATGGTAAACCAGAGGAATTAGCCGTTCAAGAAGTAAATACTGGTATGTACGCCTTTGATGGCAAAAAATTATGGCCGTGCTTAGATCAACTATCTGATGATAATGCACAAGGTGAATTGTATATCACGGATGTTGTAGGTATTCTCGTAAATGGTGGCGATACAGTAAGCGCTTATATGACTAAAGACTTTGAAGAGTCTCTAGGCGTAAACTCTCGCTTGCAATTAGCCGAAGCTGAGTCTATTTTAAAACACCGTAAAAATGTTGAATTAATGACAGCCGGTGTAACAATTATCGATCCAGCAAATACTTACGTAGCTCCAGAGGTAACAGTAGGGGCGGATACAATCTTGCATCCTGGTACAATCCTTGAAGGCGATACTGTAATTGGTGAGCGTTGTGAAATTGGTCCACATACTCGTTTAACAAATGTGAAAGTTGGTAACGATACGATTATCCACTTCACGTATGGTCATGACTGCGAAGTAAAAGATGGTGTAGATGTAGGTCCATATGTTCACTTGCGCCCTAATACAGTGCTGGGCAACAAGGTTCATGTAGGTAACTTCGTAGAGGTTAAAAACTCCAATGTTGGGGAAGGCACCAAGTTCCCTCATCTTTCCTATATTGGCGACAGCGATGTAGGTTCTGGTGTTAACATCGGATGTGGTACAATTACCGTAAACTACGATGGTAAGGTTAAACACCGTACTACAATCGGCAATGGCGCTTTTGTAGGTTGTAATAGTAATTTAGTTGCTCCTGTAACTGTTGGTAATTATAGTTATGTTGGTGCAGGCTCTACTATTACTAAAGACGTGCCAGATAAGGCTTTGGCAGTAGGCCGTAGCAAGCAAATTGTGAAAGAAAATTGGGTAACAGAGGATACTTTCAAAAAGAAATAAAAAAAATCTCATATTTTTTAACACAATTAGGGCAAAATAGTATACAATAAAAAGGCAATAGTGTGTATCTGTAATGGATGATTATGGATAAGTAACCAGTATAGGAACAAATGAAAGGGTATCAAAATGGCATTTGAAGACGGCAAGAAACTTAAGATTTTCACAGGTAATGCAAATCCAGCATTGGCAAAAGAAATTTGTGATTATTTAGGTTTGCCTTTAGGTGAAGCATTTGTAGGTCGCTTCAACAATGGCGAAGTACAAATTATGATTGATGAAAGCGTACGTGGCAAAGATGTATTTATCATTCAACCAACTAGCTATCCTGTAAACGATAATTTAATGGAATTAATGGTTATGGCTGATGCGTTAAAACGCGCTTCTGCACGCCATATCACTGCAGTAGTTCCTTACTATGGCTATGCTCGTCAAGACCGCAAAACTCGTGGTCGTGAGCCTATTACAGCTAAATTAGTAGCTAACTTGATGCAAACTTCTGGCATTACACGTCTTGTAACTGTTGACTTACATGCAGGTCAAATTCAAGGCTTCTTCGATGTGCCTGTAGATCATTTATATGGTGCATCCATTTTGGCTAAATATATTAATGAAAAAAATCTTGAAGACGCTATTGTAGTCTCCCCAGATCTTGGTGGCGTAACACGTGCTCGTGACTTGGCTGACCGTATTGGTGCGCCAATCGCAATTATTGAGAAAAAACGTCCTGAACCAGGCGTTGCTAAAGTTATGAACCTCATTGGCGACGTAAAAGGTAAAAACTGTATTATCGTAGATGATATTGTAGATACAGCTGGTTCCCTTGTAGAAGGGGCGAAAGCTTTAGAAGAGTTTGGTGCTAAATCTGTAACTGCTGCTGTTACACATGCAGTATTGACAGATCCTGCTAGCGAACGCATTGCTAACTCCAATATTAAAGAGATTATCGTTACAAATACAATACCATTACCTGAAAATTGTAAATTGGAAAATATTACACAATTGTCTGTTGCTCCATTATTGGGTGAAGCAATTATGCGTATCTTCCATGAAGTATCTGTAAGTAATTTGTTCGACAAATAATAGGTGATTCTTGAAATTAGTAGTAGGCCTTGGTAATCCGGGCAAGCAATATGAAGCAACAAAACATAATATAGGATTTATGGTTGTCGATGCTATCGCTGATAGTGTTCCTCACACACCTTGGAGAGAGGAACAACGGGCAGAGGTGTGTAGCATTACCGTAAATGGTGAAAAAGTATTGCTTGTAAAGCCTCAAACATTTATGAATGCGAGCGGTGAATCTGTAGGGCCGTTGATGCGGTATTATAAGATTGATCCATCTGATGTGTATTGCATTTATGATGATATGGATTTACCAGTAGGCAAATTGCGAATTCGACCAAATGGAAGCTCTGGCGGTCACAATGGTATCAAATCTTTGATTACTCATTTGGGAACAGAGAATTTCCCTCGCTTCCGTGTAGGCATAGGTCGTCCGTTGCCACAATGGACTGTCATAGATCATGTGTTGGCTCCGTTTAGTGAAGAGTCGCAAGAGAAGGTACAAAAAGGTATTAAGGATACAGTAAAAGCTGTACTAGGCACCTTAGAGGTGGGTATTGATAAAGGGATGAATCTATTCAACCCTAAACGTCGTCCACATCGATAAATACATGCATAAGGGCATGAGTCTCATGGAGATTCATGCCTTTTTTACGAGGTAATTATGAGTAATCAAAAAAGAATGCCTTTTGTAGAGGCTTTAGAAGCATATCGAAAAGAACATTTTGTACCTTTCCATACTCCAGGTCATAAAATTGGTATAGAGGCTCCTCAATTGCTAAAGGATTGGATGGGCCCAGCTTTACCTTATGATTTAGGTGTTATGTACGCCTTAGATGATTTACACGAACCAGAAGGGGAATTAAAGGAAGCCCAAGAGTTAACAGCTGAATTGTATGGCGCAGATTGTTGTTGGTTTTCTATTAATGGTACTACGGCGTTAATCGAAGCTATGATTATGGGCACTGTAGGCCCCGATGAAACCATTATTATCCCTCGTGAGGCTCATCGCTCTGTCATAAGTGGTTTAGTCTTATCTGGTGCAAAGCCTGTCTATATGGATTGTCAGTTTGATGAGCGATGGGGTATACCTTTAGGGGTATCTTTAGAAGATGCAGTTAGAACAATGGAGGCCCATCCTGAGGCGAAGTCGATCCTCTTAGTCTACCCAAATTATTATGGTGTAGGTGTAGATATTGTAAATATTGTTAAAGAGGCACATAAACGTGGTTTAATAGTTCTTGTTGATGAAGCACACGGTCCGCATTTACCATTTGCTGAATCTTTACCTATAGGCGCTATCGAGGCTGGTGCAGATTTAGTGGCACAAAGCACGCATAAATCAGTGGGTTCCTTGACGCAAACCTCTTGGCTATTAGGACAAGGTGAAAGAATTAATAAACGTCGTATTACACAAATGCACCAAATGCTACAAAGCACAAGTCCCAATTATATTTTCCTTGCCTCCTTAGATATGGCGCGCCATCAATTGGCCACAGTAGGTAAGGACCTAGTAAGTCGCACCGTAGAATTGAGCCTATATTTACGGAATGAGTTACATAAGATTTCTGGCGTCACTACTATGGAATATACGGATATTGAAGAGCGAGTGGCTAACTACGATTGTACTAAGGTCCTTATTGATGCAAAAGAATTAGGTCTTACCGGTGTTGTTTTTGAACGAATGTTGCGAAAACAACATATTGAGGTAGAGCTAGTGCAAGCTCATCATGTACTAGTACTCATTACTATTGGCGATACTAAGGCATCTGTAGATGCTTTAATTAAGGCTGTACAAGCTGTAAGTGATGAAGTATTGAATGGTTCATATGCAACTGACCATGGCTTAGATGGTAATTTTGATGTGCTTAGTAAAGATTCAGCTGTATTACCTGAGCCAGTCGTTCGTGTAACACCTCGCAATGCTATGTATGCTCATCGTGAGCAGGTTCCGTTACGTGACGCATTACATCGTATTGCTGGGGAGACTATAGCTTATTATCCTCCAGGGATTCCTTGTGTAGCCGTAGGTGAAGTGATTAGTGAGTCTGTGTTACAATATATAGAGAATAGAAAGGCTCTAGGTTATGTGCCAAATGGAGCCGATGATATGACATTAGAAACAATCTGGGTGTTACAGGAGTAATTATGGGGACTTTAATCATATTAGAAGGCGGAGATGGTAGTGGTAAAGCTACGCAAACTAAACTATTAGTAGAACGCTTAACCAAGAAAGGGCATGCAGTTAAATCTGTAAGCTTCCCAAATTATGATAGCGGCGCTGCCATGCCTATTAAAATGTATTTAGCCGGTGAATTTGGCAAAGATGTACATGATGTAAACCCTTATGTGGCAAGTTCCATGTATGCCATAGACCGCTTTGCATCTTTTAGAACTGATTGGGAAGAGTTCTATAAGAATGGAGGCATCATCATTGCAGATCGTTATACGACGTCTAATATGGTGCACCAAATGGTAAAATACGATGACCCAAAGGAGCGTACTGCATTTTTAGATTGGCTTGAAGACTTTGAGTTTAAAAAGTTTGGATTGCCTACACCTGATGCGGTATGTCTATTAGATATGCCTCTTGAAGTGAGTGAAGCCCTTATGGCGGAGCGCACTGGTAAAACGGGAGGCAATACTGGTGATATTCACGAAGGAAATCATCAGTATTTAGTAGATGTTCACGATGCCTATGAAGAGCTAGTAGAACGCTACCAATGGCACCGTATTCCTTGTGCTAGTAAAGATGAATTTAGTCAGTATACGTTGCGCACCATTGAAGAAATTCATAACGATGTATATCAAGCAGTAGTAAATCTACTGCCTTAAGATAGGGCGACTCTTTTAAAAGTCGCCTTTTTCTTATATAATATTAATATTGAGCATGTATTGATAGGAGGAGCTATGACATATTTTGATTCTATAATTGGTCAAGATTCGATCAAGGCACACCTATCGGAACTTGTAAGTCGTAATGCATTACCGCATAGCCTTTTATTTTATGGTGAAGCAGGTCTTGGTAAGCTAGATATGGCCATAGGCCTTGCGTCTCTATTATTGGGGCGACAAGTATTTTCTCAACCTAAAGGGAAAGCTTATTTAGAGGCCGTTAAAGAAGCACGTCTTGCCAATGGTGAGACCGAAAAACGCATCGAAACAGAAGGGTTGCCTATCTATATGGATAAGGGGGATGCCTTTTGGATTCGTCCTATGAAGACGACCTTAAAGGTGGAACAGTGGTATTCATTATTGCAAGATCATCTGTCAGTAGCAGGTAATGGTAACCGCGTTGTCATTGTGGAGGACTTTCACACGGCCAATGCTGTTATGGCAAATGCTATGCTTAAAACCATCGAAGAGCCGCCTGAACAGGTGTATTTCATCATAATTACGAACAAGATTAACACTGTGTTACCAACTATCATTTCTAGATGTATGGGCGTTGGCTTTAATAGTGTTGATGTAGATACGATTCGGAAGGCTCTTGTAGCTCGAGGAATCACTGGTGATATTGAGCAGGCTTTGTTAGCAGGTCATGGTAATCCACAGTTAGTGGAGAAACTAGCTACTCAAGGCCGCATTGAAATGCTAGAGTTAGCAGTTAAAGTAATGGATATCCTCGCCTTCGAAACGAGATGGTTTTCTATGATTTCTCTAGCTTGTGAAAGCTTACCACGTGAAAGCCTAACAGAGTTAATGCACTGGCTACGTCTTGTGAGTAGAGATATGATGGCTCTTAAAATGGGGGCCAAAGACGCTCAATTACAAGTACCTATGTACAAAACTCAATTATTACGATTATTACCGCGCTGGTCTATGCAAGCACTGTCAGAGGTTATTACCGAAACATTGCAAGCAGAACGGGCTTTGCGCTTACATATAAAAACCGCTCTCGTGGTGGACGGTCTCAGTATCGCCCTTCATGATGCTCGTGAGGAGGATTAAATGCTAACCATAGTTGGCGTACGCTTTAAAAAGGCAGGTAAGATTTACTATTTTCTGCCTGAACAATTAGAATTATCTGTTGGAGATGGTGTTATTGTTGAAACGGCGCGAGGCGTTGAATACGGCACTGTAGTTATTGGACCGAAAGAGGTCTTTGAAGATGCTGTTGTAGCACCAGTTAAGCCTGTTATTAGAAAGGCTACCCCTAAAGATTTAAAACAAATCGAGAAAAACAAAGAGCGCGAAGAAAAAGCCTTTGAGATCTGTCTCGAAAAAATTGGTAAACGTAAATTACCGATGAAACTCATCAATGTAGAATACACATTTGATATGAATAAGATTATATTCTTCTTTACTGCAGATGGTCGTATCGACTTCCGTGAGTTAGTTAAGGATTTAGCAACAGTATTTAGAACGCGCATTGAGTTACGTCAAGTAGGCGTTCGTGATGAGGCTAAGGTTTTAAACGGTATCGGCGCCTGTGGTCGACCTTTATGCTGTTCTAATTACTTAGGCGACTTTACACCTGTATCGATTCGCATGGCTAAGGATCAAAATTTGAGCCTAAACCCTACAAAAATTTCTGGTGTATGTGGTCGCTTGATGTGCTGCCTTAACTACGAAGATGACTTATATAAAAAAGGTGGCGACCTATATGTGAAGAAGGAACGCCCTCAAGCTTCTCAAGATGTAGCACCTCCAGGCATTGGTAAAGAGGTAGTTACTGATGAAGGCATTGGTAAGGTCTTAAAGGTAAATCACCATAAACATACGGTGAAGGTGCAGCTAGAAGCTGGCCGTACTATTGATTTGAAATGGTCCGAGGTGGCATTACCTGATGAATGATCAAGAAAGACTTGATGATTTGATTATCGATGGCTTACAGCTTTATCAGCGTACTGATATGTTTCGTTTTTCCTTTGACGCTATTGCGCTTATTCACTTTTGCCATTTTAACGGTCGTCATACCTATGTTGATCTAGGCACGGGAACGGGTGTTATGCCACTCATTGGTACGTCATTAGGAGCGGGCCATATAACGGGCATTGATATTAATAAGGCCATCATTGAGTTGGCTCAACGTAGTGTGGAATACAATCATAAACAAGATAAGGTAACGATGTTATGTGGCGATTATCGCCACATGTCGTATCGAGATGTACAAGATAAGCCCTTTGACGGCGTTATTGTAAATCCTCCTTTTTATGACTGTGAAAGCGGTGCAAAACCTATGGCTGAAGAACGGGCCTTGGCACTTCATGATGGACATACAACATTAGAAGAGGTTTTGAAAGCTGTACAATCCTTTATTAAGTGTAAAGGTCGCTTGTGGATGATTTACAGTGCTAGTCGCTTGCAATATGTGCTACATGAATTAGAAGTAGCCAACTTTCAAGCTAAACGCATTCGCTTTATTCATGGCATGTTAGATAAGCCAGCTAAGTTGGTGCTTATAGAGGCTCTCTATCAAGGTCAGGCCGGCCTTGTACTAGAGCCACCACTCATCGTTTATGACAAGCCTAATGTGTACACGAAGGAGGTGTCCTCTTGGTATGAACGATAACGAATGGGGCACTTTGTACTTGGTGCCTACACCGATAGGTAATTTAGAAGATATGACGTATCGCGCAGTTCGTATTTTAGGCGAAGTTGATGCTATCGCTGCTGAAGATACACGTCATACGGGCATATTATTAAAACATTTTGATATTAAGAAGCCTTTGATTTCTTATCATGAACATAATAAGGAAGAAAAGGGTGCTTATATTATTGAGCTTTTATTAGAGGGACAGTCTATTGCTTGCGTCAGTGATGCAGGTATGCCTGCCATTTCTGATCCAGGGGCTGACCTAGTAACAAAAGCTATTAAAGAAGGCATAATGGTAGTGCCATTACCCGGAGCAAATGCGGCGTTAACAGCGCTTATTGCATCGGGCTTAGATACGAAATCCTTTACCTTTGCAGGATTTTTACCTAAACGGGGTAAACATCGGGTTGAAGAATTACAACGACTTTCACAAGTAACGGGAACCTTGATGTTTTACGAAGCACCCCATCGATTACAAGAGGTCTTACAAGATGTGTATGAAACCTTTGGTAATCGCTCTATTACGGTGGCAAGGGAGTTGACCAAGAAGTTTGAAACCTTTGTGCGCACCGATTTGGAAAGTCTTGTAAATGATTTAGAACAGCTCACCTATAAAGGGGAATTCGTCCTCATCGTAGGTGGTGCTGATACAGTGAAATCTGACATTAGTGAAGTGTTAGATGAACCAGTATCTTATGTAGATGCTGTACAAGCCCTTGTAGAAACAGGGGTACCTAAAAAAGAAGCAATTCGCCAGGTGGCAAAGCGATTTAACGTTTCCCGCCGGGATGTATATAATATTGTAGAACGTTAAACCTTCCCATTCGAAGGTTAGAAGGAGACTCATCATGGGAGACACAAAAAAAACGTATTATATTACGACACCTATTTATTATCCAAGTGCTAAGTTGCACATTGGACATACGTACTGTACATCTGTAGCCGATACGATTGCTCGTTTCAAACGCTTAGCTGGTTATGATGTACGTTTCTTGACTGGCTCTGACGAACATGGTCAAAAGATTCAACGAGCTGCAGCAGCAGAAGGTATTACACCTCTTGAATACACTACGAATATCGTAAATGGCTTCAAAGCATTGTGGGAGAAGATGTATATCTCTAACGATGACTTCATTCGTACTACTGATGAACGCCATGAAAAGGTAGTGCAAGAGCTCTTTACAAAAGCTTATGAAAAAGGCGATATTTACAAGGCTGAATATGAAGGTTGGTACTGTACACCATGCGAAACATTCTGGACTGAGCAAAAACTTGGTGAAAACCATACTTGTCCAGATTGCGGTCGCCCTGTAGAAAAAGTAAAAGAAGAGAGCTATTTCTTTAAACTCGGTAAATATACTGATCAATGGTTGAAATTTATCGAAGAAAATCCTGATTTTATTCAACCTGAATCCCGTCGTAACGAGATGATTCAATTTGTAAAACAAGGTTTAGAAGATTTGGCTGTATCTCGTACATCCTTTGACTGGGGTATCAAAGTGCCATTCGACCCTAAACATGTTGTATATGTTTGGTTCGATGCATTGGTTAACTATATTAGTGCATTATCTCCATTTGATGGGGATGGCGAACTATACAAAAAGTATTGGCCTGCAGATCTTCATTTAGTAGGTAAGGAAATCGTTCGTTTCCATACTATTATTTGGCCTATGATGCTTATGAGCCTTGAGTTGCCATTACCTAAAAAGGTATTTGGTCACGGCTGGATGATTGTTGACGGCACAAAGATGAGTAAATCTTTGGGGAATGTTATCGACCCAATCCCATTGATTGATACTTATGGTGCAGATTCCTTGCGTTATTACTTGTTAAGTGAAATCACTCTTGGCAATGATGGTAACTTCACATTGCCTAATTTCGTAACAAAAATCAATGCAGACTTATCTAATGATTTAGGTAACTTATTGAACCGTACCATTGCAATGATTGAAAAATACCATGATGGTGTAATTACTAAATGCGATGATATGGACGACCTAGACCGCGACGTATCTACCTTAGCAGTTCAAACTGTGAAAGATTTTGAAGCGGCTATGGAAAACATGGAGCTTAACAAGGGTATTAAAGCTGTATGGGCTCTCATCGGTCGCATGAATAAATACATCGATGAAACAATGCCTTGGGTATTGGCTAAATCTGAAGACGCTCATGATAAAGCGCGCTTGCAATCTGCTATGTATCATTTAGCGGAGGCATTGCGTATCATCGCTATCTTAGTAAGCCCTGTTATCCCTGTAGGTGCGCCAAAAATTTGGGATCAATTAGGTATTGCAGGTTTTGGTGAGGCTACATTAGAAGACGCTAAAACTTGGGGTGTATTGCCAACAGGTACAAAAGTTGTGAAAGGTGAACCTATTTATCCACGTTTTGAAATCCCTGAAATGGTAGAAGCTACTCCAGTACAAGCTGAAGAGGCTGTAGATACATCTAATATTCCGCCATTAAAAGAAAATATTACATATGATGACTTCGAGAAACTCGATCTTCGAGTAGCAAAAGTGGTTAGCTGTGAAAAGGTGCCTAAATCCAAAAAGTTATTGAAATTTGTATTGGATATCGGCATTGAAGAACGCACAGTATTAAGTGGTATCTCTCAATATTACGAGCCAGAAGCTATGGTTGGTAAAAAGGTAATTTATTTGTCTAACTTGGCTCCTAAGAAGATGATGGGCATCGAGTCTTATGGCATGATTTTGTCCGCATCTGACTGGGAAGAACATTTAGAGGTAACAAATATCGAATCCTTACCGGCAGGAAGTGTGGTTAAATAATGAAACTCTTTGATACACATGCTCATGTGAATGACGGCCGTTTTGATAATGATCGTGATGAGATGTTACAAGCTTGCTTTGATGCAGGCGTAGAATACATCATGATTCCTGGTGTAGACCGCAGTACAGTTGAATCTGGTTTAGCGTTAGCAAAACAGTACGATCGTCTCTATGCTGCCGTAGGCACACATCCTCATGAGTCTAAAGATTTTACAGAGGAAGATTATGAATTCTATAAGGAGCAAGCACTCCATAACGATAAGGTACGTGCTATCGGTGAAATTGGTTTAGATTATTACTATGATTTTTCTGATCGTGAAACACAAAGACGCGTATTTATTCGTCAGTTGGAGTTAGCTCGTGAAGTAGAGTTGCCAATCATTATTCATGACCGCAATGCGCATGGTGATATTATGAATATCTTGCGCAATGAGGGAAAGGATAATTGGGGTATTTTCCATTGCTATTCTGGTAGCTGGGAGATGGCAAAAGAAGCCATTAAAATGGGCTTTTATATTTCCTTTGCAGGTCCTGTAGTATTTCCTAAGTCTACAAATCTTAAGGAAGTGGCAAGACAAGTGCCATTAGAACGGATTCTTATTGAAACAGATTCACCCTATTTGACACCACCTCCATTTAGAGGTCGTCGCAATGATCCTAGCAAGACTCAATTTGTAGCAGAGGAAATTGCCCGTCTAAAAGGTCTCGATGTAGATGAGTTCTGTGAAATTACTTTCAATAATGGTAAACGAGTGTTTGGCATCGAGTAGATACATACAGAGAATATTTCTAATACACTAAATATAAGCTAAATTCTCATGACTTTGGCTATGGAATAGAGATTAAAACTATATAGAAATATAAATTATAAAACGCGATTCTCCCTTTGCGGTGAGAATCGCGTTTTTCTATGGTATACTAAAGTAAATTCATACTGAACACGTAGTAGGATGAGGGTAGTAGGATGAAACGTATTGCATTTATAGATTTAGGTTCTAACTCCGTTCGATTTATCATTTACGAGATTTCTAAAACGGGCAGCTATAGACTAATATATCAAGAGAAAAATAGTGTGCGCCTCAGTGAAAATATGTGGGGTACAAACGAATTAACAAATGAAGCAATGGAACGTTCCTTGCGTTCTTTGAAAGCCTTTGTTCATATGGCAGAAGCTATGGACGTTGATACCATAAAAGCTGTTGCTACGGCTGCCGTACGCTTTGCTAAAAATGGTGATCTCTTTATAAAGACTGTAAAAGAACGAACAGGCCTAGATTTAGAATGTATTGCAGGCGAAGAAGAGGCGCGTCTGGGTTTCCTTGGTGTTATCAATACTATTGGCCTCAAAGACTTTATCATCTTTGATTTAGGAGGGGCTAGTACGGAGGTAACCCTTGTACGAAATCGTCACATTGCAGAGGTTGTAAGCTTGCCTATTGGCGCACTTACACTGACAGGCACATATAAAAAGGGGGAGGAGTATACCCCTAAAGAGCTTGAAAAAATGACGAAAGCAGTGAGGAAAGCAATTAAAGAACATACTTGGCTTCGCAATGTAAAATTGCCACTCCTCGGTATTGGTGGTACAGCACGTAATATAGCTAAAATGGATCAACGAAAGTTATCCTATCCTATTACAAAACTACATAACTATGAAATACCATATCATCGATTCCACGAAATTTTCGAAGACGTAAAAGGTAAATCTTTAGAGGAGCGTAAAAAGATAAGTGGCTTGTCTTCAGATCGTGCAGATATCATCATTGCAGGCCTTACCATTGTGGAAGAATTATTTAACTACGTAAATACTGAAACTCTCGTTGTTGGTGGTTGTGGTTTGCGTGAAGGTTTATTCTATGACTACTATGGGACCCATTATTTAGGTGGCAATCCTATTATCGATGATATTTTAGTTCATTCTGCTGAAAATGTATTGTTAGGCATGACTAAACATGAGCTAGTACACGCCAAATATATTACTGGTTTAGCTACTACTTTATTTGATGAATTAGAGTCACTTCATAAAGCAGATAACAACGCAAGAAGATGCTTGGTTACGGCTAGCCTACTTCATGATATTGGTAAACGGGTTAACTACTATAGCCACGCACGTCATGGCTGTTACATGCTCGTAAATAGTAATTTATATGGCCTTTCTCACGTAGAACAAGCGTTTAGTGCTTTCTTAGTTATGAACTCCCATGGCTTGACACCTAAAGAGTATAAAAACTTCTTATACGGTAAATTGTTAGATCAAGATCAACGTTCATTAGGTCAAAAATTATCTATTATCTTAGCCTTGGCTGAGGCTCTCGATGAAAGTCATGAACAATTTATTCGACGATTAGAGGTAGCTAAGATCGGAAGAGCACACGTCTGAACTCCAGTCACGAGTGGAT
>URZS01000009.1 GCA_900552445.1 uncultured Veillonella sp.
TACGAAAAAGGACGAGCTGCCACTCGTCCTTTTTTGTTATATTGTAGGTAATTTCATACACTCTACCTATGCTTAGTTTAGCATAATAAAGTATCTCTAGTAAATGCTAGCAATTATAGCGTTCACAGCCTATTTCTTAGCCTTAGAGCAACGGTCTAGTAGGAATGCAACGCCTACGAATGGGATGCCACCGTTTTCACCAAGGCCAATTTCACATGTGGAACTGGAGCTTACGCCTAGTGTTGCACCGTATTCAGCAATTTCACCTGCAAGGTCTTTTGTAGCAGATTTGTTAAGTTCTGGTGTAAAGAAACCTTTTTGACCAGCAAAGCCGTCGCACGCGAAGGATTTAATGTTGAATACATGGTCTGTGCATAGACGAGCCAAGTCTTCAATGTATTGAGATTTATTCAAAGATTTAATCTTACATTGTTTGTGTACGATAACTCGTTCATCGCATTTTTCAATGTCGAGATGCGGTACAACATATTTGCACAAGAATTCAGAAATATCGTTAATTTCTAAGTCTGGCATATGTTTGAAAGCATGGTTGAAGCATGCACTATGGTCGATTACGATTGGGTATTTACCATTTTGAGATGCTTTCATCAATGCATCGTGCAAGTCTTTTACAGCCCGTTCATGAACGTCGTCGTAGTTTTCAAAGCTCAAGCCGCAGCAGAGGTTTTCGATATGTTGTGGATAAATAATATCGATATGAGCCTTGTTACAGAGGCTTTCCACTACTTGTTGTAAGCTGCGATCATCGTCATAACCTTGGTTAGGTTTGAAAGCACGGTTCGCACAAGTACTGAAGTATACAACCTTTTCAAAGTTAGTTGGTTTAATGCGATTTCTTAATCTATAATGGTTAGCCTTAGGCGTTGTCTTAGGTAAGTACGGTGTAATACCTGTGACGCCATGTAAACCGTCGGTAATCTTAGAAATTGCTTTTTGCGTAATGATAGAACCAGCAATGCCTTCGAGGCTTACGCCGGCACGAGCCATTTGAAGCGTTGTGGAGAAGTTGTCGTAAATCTTCTTAGCCAATTCTGGTGCAGGTGGATCGATGCGGCGCATGGACAATGCGATTTGAGCAGTATCGATGCTAAGTGGGCAAAGATCTTTACACATAGAACAAGCTGCACAAGTTTCCACACCGTAGTATTCGTAGCCTTTTCTGAGCTCCGATGCCAATGTGAAGTTACCTTCGTTTTCAAGGCGTTTCGTTTCACGCAATAATGCAATACGTTGACGAGGAGTCAATGTTAAATTACGGCTTGGGCAATGTTTTTCACAGAAACCACATTCCATACAGATTGTGAAAGCATCGTCGATAGCGCATTGTGCCTTAAGGTTTTTCTTGTACACATCTGGATCATCTGTGATGATTACATCAGGGTTCAAGATGCGAGTAGGGTCAAAGATGGCTTTGATGCGACGATTGATTTCATACGCTTTTTTGCCCCATTCCATTTCAACGAATGGCGCTACCATGCGGCCTGTACCGTGTTCAGCTTTCAAAGAACCGCCGAAACCAGATACGCGTTCGGACATTTCTTTAACCAAATCCCCGAAGTTCTTAGTATCTTTAGGATCATTAAAGTCAGGTGTAATGTTGAAGTGAACGTTACCAGACAAAGCATGACCGAAGATTACACCACCGTCTACGAAATCGTATTTGTGGAATAATTCAGTAAGCATTTCGATGCCCTTAGTGAAGTCTTCGATTTGGAAACAAACGTCTTCTGTGATAACCGTTGTACCTTTTCTACGTTGACCGCCAACGATTGGCAAGATACCTTTACGGATGGCCCACCAGGAATCGTATTCTTTAGGGTCTTGAGAATATAGGCTAGGAATTGCTGTTGGAATATCTTTTAATTGTTCTTTAATGAAAGCTAAGTTTTCATCTACAGTTTCTTTTGAATAGCTTTCAGTTTGGAACAAGATAGCACTTGTACCTTCTGGTACTTCACGAACGAAGTCAGGTACATTATCTAAGGCTTGAACGGCGCGCAAGGACTGATAGTCCATCATTTCAGCAGCAATAACCTTTTCACGGCCCATATTAGCCAATGCTACCACCGCAAGGGATGCATCGTTCAATGTTTTGAAGAACATCAAGCCGCAGCCTTTATGAGGCACATCTTCAACTGTGTTGTACACGATTTCAGATACGAAGCCCAATGTACCTTCAGAACCGATGAATAAGTGGTTGATGATGTCGATAATATCTTCAAAATCAACGAGAGAGTTCAAGCCATAGCCTGTAGTATTTTTAATTTTGTATTTGTGATGAATCAAATGTGTTAATTCTTCATCAGCCAAGATGTCTTTGCGCAATTGCAAGATATCTTCTACCATTTGAGGTTTTTCTTTGAGGAATTGATCGATACTCTTTTGGTCGGATGTATCAAGAATAGAGCCGTCTAATAAAACAACGCGAATAGAGCGAATCGTTTTATAAGAGTTTTGCGCCGTACCACAGCACATACCAGAGGAGTTATTATTCAAAATACCGCCCACTAATGCTGTTGCAAGCGTTGCAGGATCTGGGCCGATTTTGCGGTTATATGGTTTCAATAAATCATTCGCATCGGAACCGATAACACCACATTCACATTTTAAAGCCTTCCCATCGTCGATAACTTCCATTTTTTTGAAGCCATCATTACATACGATGAGCACGTCTTCACTGGAGCACTGACCAGACAAAGAAGAACCAGCCGCACGGAATGTAAACGGTGTGCCGCATTGTTGGCACAAACGAATAAGGCGTCTTACTTCGTGTTCATCCTCAGCTTTTACAACAACCTTTGGTAAATAGCTATAGCAGGACGCATCAACGCCATATGCATAACGACGTAAATGATCGGTATACACGCGACCTTTACAAATCTCTTTTGCCTCCTTGGCAAAACGTTCATAATCTCTAATAAGCGTACTCACTTGTATTTCCTCCTATCCTCTCATAAGGAATATGTGTTACTTTTAGTATACGCCGTTCTCATTCTCACTACTATAATTATGCATAAATTATATGTCTTCTAATAAAAATCGATATGCCTCGCCCTTTTATTTCTTTAGTTGAAAGTACATCTCAATAGCATTATCATGTACTCATCTCTTCACATATCCAATCAAGAACCCTTATTTATTAAGGATTAATCGATATATTTTATAGATATATACGAAAACCTCGATAAACTATGATTGATACTGCATATGATTCTATAGAAAACAGATTGCACAACTCATGTATAAAACTATTATGATTTACTAATTTTAATTTTTTCATTCTCAATTAGAAAGTTCTATGACTTTTAGTTATACCCTTTTAAAAAACCTTGGAAATTCAAAAAGCCCTCTAGTGATATAACTCTTAACGAGCTACCACCAGAGGGCTTTTATTAAACTATTCTTATAAAAGATATATCGCTTATATAAAATTATCAATTATATCACTTCAAGTTATCTACTATCCCTACTCTTTCGAGTCATAGACAAACTATATGGCTCATTTTAATGAATTAATACCATAAACCTCATCCTAGAATCCCCGATTTAAGGATGAGTCGTACAGCCAAGGCAAATACGGCTACGCTCATAAGGGCAAGGATTGCTTTTGCCTTGAGGCGTTTTGCAATGCGCGCACCCGCTTGAGCGCCAAAGATAGCGCCAATACTAGTAGGAATAGCAATGCTAAAGACGATATGATTCTCTATTAAATGTGTAATAACACCAACCGTAGTAGATACGGCAAGGATGGATTGGCTAGTGGCCGTCGCCATATGGGTCGGGAAGCCCATTAAATAAATCAAGGCTGGCACGTGGATCAGTCCTCCACCAATGCCAAAGATACTGGAAATAAAACCTACAAAAAAGCTAATGCTAATACCAATAGGCTTACTATAGGTTAGCTGATCAAGGGTAAGGCTTTCTTCCTTTCGTTCACCTTTACGGAAATTCTTGAATCCAATTAAGAAGGACGCACAGAGCATAAAGCAACCAAAGGCAAACATAAAGCCTTTACCAGAGAACCACCCCGACATTTGAGCCCCTAAGATAGCCCCTGGGAAGGTAGCCACACTAAAGACGAGAGCCGCACTGATATATACCTTTTTCTGTTTAAGATACGCTATAGATCCGGAGATAGCATTACACATAACAGAAAAGAGCGACGTCCCTACAATCATAGACGGAGACCATTCAGGGAACCAGTACATAAAAAGAGGTACAAATACAAGGCCTCCACCAGCACCAATGATCGTGCCTAGCATAGCCGCTAAAAAACCGACTATGATAAAGAATATATAGAATAATACTATGTTATCTAACATGGTAAGGCCTCCCTTTAATTAGACTGGAAGAATGCTTTTGCATCTTTCAATCGACCTCGTTCACAAGAAACTTGTAGTTCATCACCGGGTTCAAGTTTCACATCACCAAGAGGCACAATGTAAGTACCGTTTCGGCGAATACTTACAATCAACGTACCATCTGGCAAAGCCAAGTCTTGTAATTGTACATCTGTATAGTTTGCCACTACAGGCACCTTCGTTTGGAAGAAGGTTTGTACAGATTCTAAATTGCTTTGCCCGCTCATGGCTTGCAATAAGGAATCGTAAATTGGCGGTTCTTTTAAAAGATCTGCCACAAGGTACGCCACGATGGTAACGGTACCGATGGCATAAATGTTGGAGAAACTATTCGTCATTTCAAGAACGAGTAAAATCGCCAAGATTGGCGTCCGCATAGCCGCTGCTAGCATACCACCCATGGCACAGATGACGAATTGCGGTACAAAGTCAGGAGAAATGAGGCCTAACGTTGAAAGTACGCTTTCACAAAAGGCACCTGCTGACGCACCGATAACAAGCATAGGCAAAAAGATACCCCCTTGAGCACCACTGCCATAACAGAAGGTAGTGAGCAAAATCTTGCCTACCACGATGCCCGCCAAGAGTAACACACCATGAGATTGAAAGGCGAGCTGACCTACGAGATCATTGCCGCCACCTAAGAGGAGCTGGGAATCAAAGCCAATGGCCGCCACCGCCACAAAGGTAAGAGCTAGTTTCAAAAATCTCGAGCATTTTAGCCACTCAAAAAACCTTTTGAATGCAAAAATCATGCGGCAGAAGAACACCCCACAAAGCCCCATAATAACACCTACCAAGAGGAGTATAGGGAAGTATTCAAGAGGAACCCCAGAGGTTACTGTAAACCCCAGTGCAGGCTCAAGGCCGAAAATACTGACCGTAATATAATTTGAAATCAATGTGGCCACAAAGGTAGGCACAACGAGGTACGGATAAAAGCTTTTATGAACCTCTTCAAAGACGAACATCGCCCCCGATACGGGCGCACTAAAGGCAGCCGTCAAGCCTGCTGCTGCACCAGCAGAGGTCAAAATACGCTGCTCCCGTAAATCAGAATTCATCCAGTACGATACGATTTTCCCTGCAGAACCACCAATCTGTACGGCTGGTCCTTCGCGACCTACAGAAAAGCCGGCAAATCCAGTCAGTACGCCACCGATCATCTTAGATACAAGCGTCCGATACGGCTTCATATCAAAGAGTCCTAGCATCTCCCCTTCGATTTGAGGAATACCAGAACCGCCGGACAAGGGTGCCCACGCGAGCAATCGATCTACGATAAAGGCAAAAAAGACCATTGCTACGAGCCAACCTAAAGCCCACTCTAGAGTAATGCCATCCATCAAATGCCAACGAATATGTTCAGATTCAAGGATCAAATAACGATACGTAGCTCCGCAAAAACCTGCCACAACGCCAACGACAGAGCCCTTTGCGATGAGCTCCGTTAAGAGCACACGATTCATGGACATATCTGCTAAGGTAGAACTACGCTTATTAAATTTCCATAATTTCACAAGATTCCCTCCTCAGCATATATAACGACCATGTATCTATTCAGATTACTATCATGACTATAATTATCTATTCATATCCTTAGTATACTTATGTACATTATGATTTTCAAGGCGCTATTAAAAGTAAATCTAGACAGCTGTCCATCGCAGTAAGCACCTCAAAAAGTAAATCTAGATATGACGCTAAGCTCCTAAAAAACAAAACTAGACATCTCTACAGCAAAAGAGATGTCTAGTCTTGTTTAGCAAGTGTTTATAGATGTTGTCTTTACATAATCGGAGGCATGCGAGCTGTGTAAAGACTCTAAAGATGCTACTCTCCCTGTGCTTTTACAAACACGTTGAGCATAACATCATTTAGACTACTGAGGCATATGAATCATATACATTACAATTTCATATGCAGTACAAAAGTACAGAATCATCCACATAAATGAATCTTATTGGTTGTTAGTATATAGATTCATAGATGCCAATGATGTCTTCTAAGGATACATCACGTGGGTTACCAGGTGTACATGCATCGTTGAAAGCAGATTCAGCGAGGAATGGAATATCTTCTCGTTTTACGCCTGCTTCGCTGAGAGATTTAGGAATACCTACGTCATCAGCTAATTTTTGAATTACGTCGATAGCCGCTTGACGATAGGTTGCTTCATCCATAGCGTCTACATTAGGAACGCCCATAACGCGAGCGATTTCACGATATTTTTCGCCTGTTGCAGGAGCATTGAATTTCAATACTGCTGTTAAAAGCATGGCACAAGCCTTGCCATGAGGGATATCGTACACAGCACTCAATGGATGCGCCATAGAGTGAACGATGCCGAGGCCAACGTTAGAGAAGCCCATGCCTGCAATGTATTGACCTAAGGACATAGCTTCGCGACCAGCGTAATCGCCAGCCACAGCGCTGCGCAAGGAACGGCCGATGATTTCAATAGCTTTCAAATGAAGCATATCAGTTAGTTCCCACGCACCTTTTGTGATATAACCTTCTACAGCATGTACGAGTGCATCCATACCTGTTGCCGCGCAAAGGCCTGTCGGCATAGACGCGGACATATCAGGATCTACGATAGCTACGATTGGGATGTCATGAGGGTCAACGCAAACGAATTTGCGATTCTTTTCAACGTCTGTAATAACGTAGTTGATAGTAACCTCTGCAGCCGTACCAGATGTAGTAGTAACAGCGATGATTGGCAAGCAAGGGTTCTTAGTAGGCGCTAAACCTTCAAGGCTGCGCACATCACTAAACTCAGGGTTCGTAATAATAGTAGCAATCGCCTTACTTGTATCGATTGGGCTACCGCCACCAACAGCAACGATAACATCGGCGCCAGCAGCTTTACAAGCATCAACGCCAGCCGTTACGTTTTCGATAGTAGGATTTGGTTTAATACCGTCATAGATTTCATAATCGATGCCTGCCGCATCAAGTAAATCGGTTACCTTAGTAGCCACTTTAAATTCAAATAAATCTGGCGTAGATGTAACTAGGGCTTTTTTGAAATGACGATTCTTAATTTCGTTCACAATCTCCTGAATCGCCCCTTGTCCAAAATAGGACGTGCCGTTCAACATAATTCTGCGAGCCATATACTTCACTCCTAACAAAACAAACTATACAAAAAAATAAACCGATAGAGAATCACTTTACTTATTAATTCTCTATCGGTTTATTAAAATCCTTGATAGTTCGGTATGTATACACTATATATTTTTATACAGAATGTAGAGTATAAATCTATCACACCTTAGAGAGTCCACTTAGCACAGTGTAGAGTGTAAACTTACCTCATTGTAAAGTGTAACCCTACCTCAGTGTAGACTATACATGTAGCTCTCTCTTATAGACCTCTGCTCATTTTCATAAGCAAGATTCGTTTCACAGACTCGTCGAGGCGTTCTTTAGAGATACGACCGTCTTTCACGGCTTTCATAAGGCCATTGTAAGCCTCTTGCATGTGTTCGTATTCGTGGCATACGAGCAAAATATCGCTGCCAGCGAGGATAGATTGTACCGCCATATCGCCGAAAGTGTAATGCTTCGCGAGGGCGCCCATGTCCATATCGTCCGTTACGACCACGCCGTTATAGCCCATATCCTTGCGCAACCAGTCCGTAATGATCACTTTAGATAAGCTAGATGGATGGTCCGGATCGATTTGTGGGTACATCGCGTGAGACACCATGATTGTATATGTATTCGGTTTGGACTGTTTAATGAGGTCTACGAACACCTTTGTATCCTCTGAAAGCAGCGTTTCTTTAGATACAGGAACAACACTTGTATCCGCGTGCAAGTCTACGTCAGTCTTACCGATGCCTGGGAAGTGTTTATAGGAATACCACAGGCCCGCTTCGTCGTAAGCTTTACCGACAGCGCCTGCATAGCGCACCACTTCATCAGGATTCGTGCTATAGGAGCGGCCATACGTTAATCCTAAGTCCGCTACAGGAGCAAAGTTAATGTTAAAACCTAGATCTTTTAACTCAGTGCCTACCTCTTTCGCCAAAGATGCAGCTTGCTCTACAGGCTCCTTACCTACCTCTTCCGCAGGCGGAACCTTGATGAGCTTATCATCCATGCGCGCTACGGCACCACCCTCTTGGTCGATACCGAGGAACAATGGCGTTAAACCCGCGCTTTTACCGGCCTTGTTAATATCGGAAATGAGCGTCTTAACTTGATCCTTGGACTCCATATTGCGATCGAACAAGATAATCCCACCCACACGATACTCGTTGAGCATGAATTTAGCATCATCGTTCAAGGACTTGCCGTGAATGCCAATCATCATCAATTGACCAACCTTGTCTGCATCAGACATATTAGCTACTAATTTATCTACCTTTTGCTCTGGTGAAAGCTCGCTCTGCGCTACGGATTCATAGGTCACAGGCTCAGCCTTTGAAGTAAAGGGATTATGTAAACCGCAACCCGTGGTGAGCACTAAGGTGCCAATCATCGTAGCTGCTACAAAACGTCGAAACATATATACCTCCGAAATCTCTAAAAAGTATTATGTATAGTATATCAAAAAATCAGCCCCAACAAACCAGATATTTAGTTTCCCCATAATACTAAATACTATAAATAGTACGATATGCTATCACATCCATCAGTACAAATTCTAGTTAATACTGCAAAATAATAGCTTATAACGAAAAAAGACTATTACCCAAAACCTACGAATATACCGTATTGGTTCGAAGTAATAGTCTTTATGTGAATTAAGTTCAAACTTATTCTTATATGAGTTAAATTCATATGAGTTAAGTTCAGACTTATTCTTAACTTTCAGTTACGCTTAACTTTAGGTTACGTTTAAATTTTACCTTGCTCTTTCATTTCAGCTAAGAGCTTTACGATGCGAGGGCCACAGCCTTTACCACCGCAAGCGCCCGTGCCAGCACGAGTTGCTTCTTTTACCTCTGGAAATGTATGAGCACCATCTAAAATGGCTTCTTTAATTGTTTTGCGCGTAATGCTACGGCATGTACACACCTTTGTAAGCTTGTCCAGAATTGCCTCTGGTACTTGATTGTCTTCAAAATTCATATTTAATTCCTCACGTATTCACTTGAATATCTATATACTATATCGATTTAATATATCGAAAATTTACGATTTCTGTACTTAGTATATCATATTTTACGAATTATATCGATACTTTTTAATATAGTGAAAAATCTAACATAAAACTTGAAAGATACAACTTACTAAAAAGCGTTTACTTTATAGTATTTGCTACATAGTGTTAGCATATAGCTTTTACCATATCAGCCTTAATCTAAATCCTATAAAATAATGCTCACGATACGTTCAAAGAATTGCAAAATAGTTTGTTGTAATGGAATGAAGATCTTATCTGCAATTGGTGTATTAAGCAATAAGATAAGTACAATCAAGCTGACAAAGCTTAACCGCTCCAATGTAAATTGCAAATCCCTAGGCAACAAGCTTGTAATAATGCGACTACCATCAAGTGGTGGTATGGGCATCATATTGAGAATGGCAAAGTTAATATTATATACAACAATCAGTGTCAGTACTAACTCTAATGAGTCATTTGTCAACAAGCCGTAGCTTCCAAGAAAACGTAGTGCTAAGTAGCCTAAAAAGGCCATCAACACATTAGACGCCGGTCCCGCAATAGATACTAAGGTATAGTCTGTGCGAGGATCGCGGAAGTTAGACGTATTAACCATTACAGGCTTAGCCCATCCAAACCCACCAATAATGAAGGCAATGGAGCCGACTAAATCAAGGTGTGCCACGGGATTCAATGTCAAGCGGCCCATGGAGCGCGGCGTAGGGTCGCCGAGCATATCTGCTACCTTAGCATGAGCAAATTCATGCCCTGCAGCTGCAATGATAAGCGCTGGAATAGACGCTAAAATCATGGTTAAACTAATACCAGAAAATAACATAAAACTCCTTTATTGTTTAGCTTCCCATGCGGTGTAGCCTTCTTGAATGCAACGAAGGGCATTCAAGGTGCGCGGATAGCCGATATACGGTACGCATTGGGAGGCGATATTAATCAAATATTGTTTGCTGTTCCCTACGTTCAAGTTGCCTTCTACGTGAGCCTTTAGCTGAGGTTCACAGCCACCTTGAGCGGCCAAGAAGCAGAAGGTAATCATTTCGCGATGAGCTACGCTAAGGCCTTTGCGAGTATAATAATCACCAAACATATTGGCCAGCCACTTCTTGATGTGACGAGTATCCTCAGGACCTTCTTGATAGGAATTGCGCACAGCTTCACCAAAGATTTCCACTTGTTTTTCTACGCCTTTTTCAAGACGAGACTCACGAGTGATCGTACTTCGAGATGTGTCAGCAATGGTTTCTCCACGATAGTCAAAAATCTTGTTTGTCACCTTAAAGAATGGGCGCACACGACCAATACCAAGATATGGTACCGCCTGATAAATGAGCTCCACCACTTCGTCAGGAATCAACCCAAAGTTGAGTGCTGCTGGTAGCATCAATGCGTATTCATCAACAGCAGAGGCACCAACTAAGGTAGCAAGAATAGCCAAGAAGCGATCCTTTGCAGGCACATTGCGGCCTTCTTCAGTGATGACTTCATCGAATGCGAAATTATCAAACAAAACTTCAAACTCAGGATCAATATAACCTGCTGGGGCTGCAATATCAGGGAACATGCGCTCCGTATAGGCTTGAGCAAATTCAGATTTAGACATAGAAAAACCTCCATAAACAACACTGGTGAAAGCCCAAAAGGAGCTTTCACCAGCAATAGTTATGTAATTATTACGGCAAGCGCCACTAAATTATAACGCTGGGAAAGAGAAGTCAGTGCCGTATACTTCTTTCCAAGCAGCCATGAACATATTGAATTCGTTGCTACCAGGTTGGATTTGATATACTTGACCATCTGGGGAGAAACGATATACAGTATGCAAGCTTGGGTGTACAAGATATTTGAACAATGTAGCTTCACCGTATTGGTTATTATGCATGTTAATTACATTAATACCGAATACATAGTTGCGGCTGCTGTCGATACCTTTGAACTCAGATGCTTTATCAAAGAAATACGTTTCTGTACCATTTGCACTGTTTGGAACCTCTGGGTAGTTAGCCAAACCATTCCAGTTTGCTGCGTTTGCAACGCCACCCACTAATAATGTACCTGCTAACACAAATGCACCTAATAAATTTTTATTCATAATGCTCTCCTTTATGCCACGAAGGCCAATCACAATTAGGTCATCTCTCACATGACCTCTATACAATACGCTATATGTATAGTATATCACATTTTTAATAAAATATAGGATATCTTCGGTTACGGAATGAATGCATATGAGGTTCTATAAAATTAGCCTTTAACAGTCTGCGCCGTTTTATTATTGGCGTTATCGATTGCTTCTAATAATTTATTAAGCAACTGACGCAGTTGACGCGTTTCTTCAACGTCGAAAATTGGACCTGCAGCTTCAGACAAGCGGCGCGGTACTTGAACAGCTTCGTCACGTAGTTCTTTACCTGTATCAGTAAGGGTTACCATGACTACCCGTTCATCTTGACGACTGCGTTTACGCTTCAAGAATGCTTTTGCTTCTAATTTCTTTAAAAGCGGTGTTAACGTACCAGAATCAAGGCGCAATACTTGGCCTAATTCTTTCACAGATAAGTCACCATATTCCCACAATGCCATCATTACGATGTATTGAGTATATGTCAAATTCAAAGGATCCAAGTGACTACGATATGCATTAACAATCTCCTTCGCCACTACATAAAGTGGGAAGCTCAACTGGTTTTCTAATTTTAAGTATTCCACATCAGGAACATCTTGTTTGTGCTCATAACCTTCGAGCACGCCAATTTCTGCCATATTCTACCTCCATGTGCACACAATTATCTACGAATTAATTGTACACAATTTTCCGGTAAGCAGTCAACGTTAATTCCCTACTTTGGACAGATATTTTTAAATTTGTCAATTAATTAATATTTTTTTTCTTATTCGTTAATAATTGCCAATTTCTATAGAGTTCATGACCGAAAATCTTACCATAAAACTGTGAACTTATTAATAAATTTTTTTGATATCAGAACTTTGACCTCATCCCCTTACCCATGCTTTAAAAGACATTAAGATAGATATAATGATCTAATTCTATACCGATATTACTATACATTTAACTAAAATGTTGTAAATATAATTTTATACAATTAATATTAT
Organism: uncultured Veillonella sp.; assembly: GCA_900552445.1. GTDB lineage: Bacteria > Bacillota > Negativicutes > Veillonellales > Veillonellaceae > Veillonella. Next base: position 12,634 of record URZS01000009.1, read on the forward strand.
AAAACTTACATCTAATTTTGT